>JALQTL010000102.1 GCA_023260935.1 Paracoccaceae bacterium | reverse complement strand
GCGGCGGGAACTGGTGCTGCCGCTGGTCAAGAAATACAATGTGCCGGTCGTGGCGATTTCGAACGACGATACCGGCATCTCGCCCGACCCGGACGTGCGCTTTGCCGTGGCAAAGAAGATCGTGGAACGCGCGGCGGATTTCGGCATCCCGGCCCATGACATCGTGGTTGATCCGCTGGTCATGCCGGTGGGCGCCATGGCATCGGCGGGCCAGCAGGTCTTTGCCCTTGTCCGCCGCCTGCGCGACGAACTTGGCGTGAACACCACCTGCGGCGCGTCCAACATCTCGTTCGGGCTGCCGCACCGGCACGGCATCAACGGCGCCTTCCTGCCGATGGCGATCTGCGCGGGCATGACCTCGGCGATCATGAACCCCGTCCGCCAGCAAGAGATGGAGGCGATCCGCGCCGCCAACTTCCTGATGAACCACGATGCCAACGGCGGCGAATGGATCCGCTTTGCCAAGGTGATCGAGGCCACCGAGGGCGGGCTGAGCTTTGCCGAAGCCTCGGCCGCGGCATCGCAGGCCGCAGGCGGGCGCCGCGGCGGGCGTCGCGGCCGCGGCTGACCCTGCCCCGCTTTGCCTGACAGACAGCACGGCCCGCAGCCCCTGCGGGCCGTCTTTCATGGCGGCGACGGGTGGTCTTGTCATCGGCCCGTCAAAGACATGAAATAGGGGCGATGCAAAGGAACCGCCCCACCATGCCCGAAACTGCCGCAGAACCGAACACCGCGCCCCTTGCCGGGATCACCGTCATCGACCTGACGCATGTTCTGGCCGGGCCCTTTGCGGCGCATACGCTGGGCGATCTGGGTGCAAGGATCATCAAGGTCGAACGGCCCGGTACCGGCGACGATACCCGCGCCTTCCCGCCTTTCGTGCAGGGCGAAAGCGCCTATTTCGCCGCGCTGAACGCAGGCAAGCAATCCATAGCGCTGGACCTGAAGACCGCGCCCGACAGGGCGATCCTTGACCGCCTGCTGGCACGCGCCGATGTGGTTCTGGAAAATTACCGTCCCGGCGTGATGGAAAAACTGGGCTATGGCTGGGAAGATCTTCACGCCCGCCTGCCCCGGCTGATCTATGGCGCGGTATCGGGATTCGGCCATACGGGGCCGGAAGCCGGCAAGCCCGCCTATGACATGGTGGTGCAGGCCCGTGGCGGGGTGATGAGCATCACGGGCGAGGAAGGCGGCACCCCTGTGCGCGTTGGCGCCAGCATCGGCGACATCATCGCCGGCATGTATCTGACCCAAGGCGTGCTGGCGGCGCTTTATGACCGAGAAAAAACCGGCCTTGGCCGCAAGATCGATGTGGCCATGCTGGACAGTCAGCTTGCCATCATGGAACACGCCATCGCGATCACCGCGGCCACCGGCATCCCGCCCGGGCGGACGGGGGCACGCCATCCCACGATCACACCTTTTTCCACCTATCGTGCCAGCGACGGCTTTTTCGTCATCGCCGCAGGCAATGATGCGATGTTCCGCGCGCTTTGCGCAGCGCTGCGCCTGCCCTTGGCCGATGACCCGCGCTTTGCAACCAATGCCGCGCGCTGCGACCACCATGCCTTGCTGAAGCGGCTGATCGAGGCGGTGACGCTGGAACACACCGTCGCCCACTGGATCGGCGTGCTGGAAGACGCGGGCCTGCCCACAGCCCGGGTGCAGGACATGGCCGAGGTG
>JALQTL010000100.1 GCA_023260935.1 Paracoccaceae bacterium | reverse complement strand
GATCACGGTGTGAATCTCGTCGATGAACAGGATCGCGTCGGGATGATCTTCCATCTCCTTGACCACAGCCTTCAGGCGTTCCTCGAAATCGCCCCGATAGCGCGTGCCGGCCAGAAGAGCGCCCATGTCAAGGCTATAGATCGTGGCACCCGAAAGCACCTCGGGCACTTCCTTGTTGATGATCTTCCACGCCAGACCTTCGGCAATGGCCGTCTTGCCCACGCCCGGATCCCCCACCAGCAGCGGGTTGTTCTTGCGCCGGCGACACAGCACCTGAATGCAGCGCTCCACCTCGTTCTCGCGGCCGATCAGGGGATCAACCTCGCCCTTGCGGGCCTTGACGTTCAGGTCCACGCAATATTTCGACAGCGCGCTTTCCTTGGCCTCACCCGCTTCGGCTTTGGGCGTCTCGTGGTGTTCTTCGGCACCCGTCACGGGCCGACTTTCGCCATAGGACGGGTCTTTTGCCACGCCATGCGCGATGAAATTCACCGCGTCGTAGCGGGTCATATCCTGTTCCTGAAGGAAATAGGCCGCATTCGATTCCCGTTCGGCAAAGATGGCGACCAGAACATTGGCCCCCGTCACCTCATTGCGGCCCGAAGACTGCACATGAATGGCCGCGCGCTGGATCACCCGCTGGAAGGCCGCGGTTGGGACCGCTTCGGAACCTTCTACATCCGTCACAAGGGTAGAAAGATCATCGTCGATGAAATCCGTCAGCGTCTTGCGCAGATCGTCAAGATCAACCGAACAGGCCTTCATCACGCGTGCGGCATCGGGTTCGTCGATCAGCGCCAGAAGCAGATGTTCCAGCGTTGCGAGTTCGTGGCGGCGCGCGTTTGCCAGCGCAAGGGCGCCGTGAATGGCTTGCTCGAGTGTGGTCGAAAACGAAGGCACTCTGTCGTGCTCCTGTTCTTCGGGGCAGGTGCGGCCATCAAGGAGAGGGCCGGACCAACCGTGGCCTCATAGTCTTAAAGTTCGGTTTTATTTGCCGCACTTCAAGAAGAATTATCGCTGCCTCCCGCTTTCTTTGGCTTGTCACGGGAAATGTGATCGCCAGAGCAGCAGCGCCGTGTCAGAACCTGTCCTTCCGGGCGCGGATTTCGGCAAAGCAGGCGGCGTCGCTGGCATCTTCCATGCCAATTGCCGCCTTCATTCCGGGCGTGCCGGCCCTCAGGAACGGATTTGTCGCCAGTTCTTCGGACAGGAGCGAGGGGACGGTGGGGCGATCTTCCGCGCGCGCCGCAGCCACCCTTGCGATCCGTGACATAAGCTTTGGATTGCCGGGTTCAAGGGTTGCCGCGAAACGCAGGTTCGATGCCGTGTATTCATGCCCTGAACAGACCAGCGTATCGGCTGGCAGGGCGGCCAGTTTCATCAGGCTGTCCCACATCATGGCCGGGGTGCCCTCGAACAGCCGGCCGCACCCGCCCGCCATCAGGCTGTCGGCCGTGAAGACCAGTGCGCTGTCGGGGAAGTGAAAGGCGATATGGCCGATGGTGTGGCCCGGCACGTCCAGTACCCGGCCAACCGAGGCGCCCAGCATCACCGTGTCGCCATCGCGCAGGGGCCGGTCCAGCGGTGGCAGGCGGTGCGCATCGGCCGCGGCGCCGCTGACCCGGGCGCCGGTGGCCGCGCGCAGTTCCTCTACCCCATCGATGTGGTCGTTATGGTGATGGGTGATCAGGATATCGGTCAGCTTCCAGCCCTTCCTTGCCAGCGCGGCCAGAACCGGCGCGGCCTCGGGCACATCCACCACGGCCGTCTTCCCCGAGGCGGCATCGTGAACCAGATAGGCATAATTGTCCGATAGGCAGGGCAGGGTCAGCAGTTCAAGCGGCATGGTCATTCGGGCCTTTCCGGGTATGGTAGGCCCAGAATGGCCCGCAAGAAGGGTGGACCGCAATGCACCTTGATGTGCTTGACCTGCGCAATTTCTATTACCGCACGCAACTGGGCCGTGTGGCGCAACGGGCCATCCGCGATCAGCTTGTGTCGATGTGGGCGCCGATGTCGGGGCATACTGTGGCTGGATTCGGCTTTGCGGTGCCGCTCTTGCGCCCCTATCTGGCCGACGCGCGGCGCGTGATTGGGCTGATGCCCGGCCCGCAAGGCGTGATGCCTTGGCCCGCCGGCATGGAAAACGTGAGCGTCCTGTGCGAGGAAACCGCCTGGCCACTGCCTACGGGGCTGGTCGACAGGCTGGTGCTGATGCACGGGCTGGAAACCTCGGAACACCCCACGACGGTGCTGGAGGAAGCGCACCGTGTTCTGGGCCCCGGCGGGCGGGCCATGTTCATCGTGCCCAACCGGTCGGGCCTGTGGTCGCGGCGCGATGGCACGCCCTTCGGCTTTGGCCGTCCCTACAGCCTTGGCCAGCTGGAGGCACAGCTCAAGCGCCACGACTTCACCCCCGAAAGGGCGGTCGCCGCGCTGTTCTCTCCCCCGTCATCGGGGCGGTTCTGGCTGCGCACGGCCGATTTTTGGGAACGCATCGGTCGCAAGGCGCCCTGGCTGGTGGGCGGTGTCCTGATGGTCGAGGCGACAAAGCAGGTCTATGCCCCCACCCGGGGTGGCCTTGCGCAGGCGGTGCGCAAGCCCCTGCGCGTGCTGGAAGGGGTGGGCCAGCCGGTGCCGTCGCCTTCGGTCGGGCCGTCGGGGCAGGGCTGAATCCTCTGCCGGGCACCCGGTTCAACCGTCGCTTTGGCCATGTCGAAAAGCGCCAAAGCGTCGCACCTTCGGGCCTGCAGCGCTAACGGCCCGGAAATGTGCCCGCGACGTTCACGAAATCCTGACCAACACGGTTGCGGGGTGGCCGGTCCTCTGCTAGAGACGCGCCGAATTCAAGACGCATGCCCTCGCATGCGCCATTGGTGGCCGCTGACCTGAAAGACGGAAAAGCGCCGCAAACTACGGAAGGGTTGACGTGTCCGAACCAGCTTCGATCTCCTCCGGCATCGCTGCGCGCTACGCGGCCGCCGTCTTTGACCTGGCGAAAGAATCCAACGCGCTGAAGGCGCTTGAGGCCGACTCCGATGCTCTGGCATCGGCGCTCGCGTCTTCGGCTGACCTGAAGGCCATGATCGCCTCGCCCGTGATCAGCCGTGAAGACCAGGCCCGCGCCATCGGCGCGCTTGCCGCCAAGATGAACCTCTCGGAACTGCTGGCCAATACGCTGCAACTGATGGCGTCCAAGCGCCGGCTGTTCGTGCTGCCGCAGATGGTGGCCGATCTTGCCGCGCGCATCGCGGCCGAGAAGGGTGAAGTCACCGCCGAAGTCACCTCGGCCGCCGCCCTTTCCGCCGATCAGGCCAAGAAACTCGCCGCGACGCTGAAGGCGCGTGTCGGCAAGGATGTGAAACTGAAAATCGCCGTCGATGAAAGCCTCATCGGCGGTCTTGTCGTCAAGCTGGGCTCGACCATGATCGACACGTCGGTCAAGGCAAAGCTCGCGGCTCTCCAGAATGCAATGAAAGAGGTTGGGTGAGATGGGAATCCAGGCTGCTGAGATCT
>JALQTL010000075.1 GCA_023260935.1 Paracoccaceae bacterium | reverse complement strand
TGTTCCTGATCGCCGCAGATCACGAAACGCGCGCCGCAGTGATCCAGCACATAGGCCATCTCTTCGGTGACGGCATCCTGATACAGCGGCACCGGCACCGCCCCACACATCTGTGCCGCAACCATCGACCAGTAAAGCGAGGGCCGGTTTCGCCCGACAATGGCAACAAAATCGCCCCGGTTCAGGCCAAGGGCCATCAGCCCCATGGCAAGGGCGCGGGTTTCGTCATGCGCCGCCGCCCATGTCCAGCTTTGCCAGATGCCGAATTCCTTTTCCCGGTATGCCGGCCGGTTGGCCAGATCCCGGGCATTGCGCGCCATCAGGGCCGGAATGGACGTCAGGCCCGTTCCGGGCGGTGGTTCGGTCATGCAACTCCTCCCATCCCCTTGCGGGGTTGCGGTGCGGCAGGTCTTGGCGCCCGCCTTTCCGTCTGCTGCTACCATTCACCCGAAGTTTTTCGTCACTTTTGCGGAAACCTTACGAATTGTAACAAGGCGGACTTGCCCCTTTCCGCAGGGTTCCCCGGGATGCTAGCCATGAAGCGCAGGAGGCCCGGCATGCCCTCTTACGACGAAGCCAACGCGCATCTGACCCGCACGGGTCTGAACCTGATCCAGCAGGCGCTGTCGATCTTTGACAGCGACCTGCGGCTGGCCGTGTGCAACCGGCGGTATCAGGAGATGTTCGATTTCCCCGATGCTTTCGTAACCCCCGGGATCGGGTTCGAAGACACCATCCGCTATCTGGTGCAACGCGGCGAATACGGCCCCGTGGAGGACGCGAACGAAGCGGTGCAATCGCGGGTCGAGGCGGCCCGCGCCTTTGTGGCGCATTATCTGGAAAGGCGGCGCCCGAATGGGCGGTGGGTTTCAGTAGAAGGGTTCCCGCTGCCGCAAGGCGGCTGGGTCACGGTCTATACCGACATCACGGAAGTGCGCGTTCAGCAGCAGATGCTGCGGACCCGGTCGGCGGAACTGTCGGATCAGCTTCTGTCGAATGCGGAACGGCTTTCCGAAGCCAACCGCGCGCTTTCATCGGCCAATACCGCACTGGAAACCGCCAAGGCGCAGCTGATGGAGATGGAGGCCCGAACAAGGCTGACGACCGAAATGATGCCGGCCCACATCGCCCATGTGGACCGGTCCTTGCGCTATACCTATACCAACCGCCGGCTTTCATCGGTCATTCCGGGGCGGCCATCGCAGATCATCGGGCTGACGGGGCGCGAGGCTTTGGGAGAGGTTTCCTTTGCCCGGATCGAACCCTATCTGATGCGCGCCCTGACGGGCGAGGCATCGGTCTTCGAATTCACCGATGATGATTCCGGCCGGCGCATCCGTGCCGCCTTTACCCCCGACCGCAACGGCGATGGCCCGATCAACGGCGTCTATATCCTGTCGATGGACATCACCGAAGAGAGCCAGGCGCGGGCGGCCGTTATGCAGACGCGCAAGCGGGAACTTGCCGCGCAGCTTACTTCGGGGCTGGCGCATGATTTTGCCAATCTTCTGACCATCATCCTTGGCCTGCAATCACGGCTGGACAGGATGGACCTACCTCAGGGCGCTCGCGATCTGGTGACATCGACGCTGGGCGCGGCCCGGCGCGGTGGGGCCTTGCTGGACCGGATCGCCGCCATCTCGGGTGTGCGGGAATTGAACCCGGTTCCGGTAGACCTGACACGGTTTCTTTCCGAACTGTCGCTGCTGGCAGGGCCGGTGCTGCCCGAACAGATCGGGCTGAGCGTGGCGCAGGACGGGATCGATTGCCCCGTGCTGCTGGACGCCGGGGCCTTGCAGGACAGTCTTTTGAACCTGATCCTGAACGCCAAGGATGCCATTGGCCCCGGGCCGGGCCAGATTTCGCTG
>JALQTL010000005.1 GCA_023260935.1 Paracoccaceae bacterium | reverse complement strand
CATCCTTGTATCCCGCCGCCTCCAGTGCCGCGCGCATGGCGCCGATGCGGCCATCCATCATGTCCGACGGGCCAAGGATATCGGCCCCGCATTCAGCCTGCACAAGGCTCATCTTCACCAACGCCTCGATGGTTTCATCGTTCAGGATGATTCCATCCTTCACCAGCCCGTCATGGCCATTGGCGTTATAGGGGTCCAGCGCCACATCGGTCATCACCGCAATCTCGGGCACTGCCGCCTTGACCGCGCGGATGGCGCGGTTGGCCAGATTGTCGGGGTTCCAGGCTTCTTCGCAACCTTCGGTTTTCTTGGCCGGATCGGTATAGGGGAACAGGCAGATGGCCGGAATGCCAAGGGCCGCCGCCTCTTCTGCCGCCTTCACGATCAGATCGACCGACCGGCGTTCCACCCCGGGCATCGAGGTCACGGGTTCGCGGATGTTGACCCCATCGCGCACGAAAAGCGGCCAGATCAGATCGTTCACCGATAGGGTGGTTTCCTGGGCAAGGGCGCGCAAGGCGGCTGTGCGGCGCAGGCGGCGGAAACGCAGGGTAGGTGTGGGGGCAACGGTCGGGCGCATGGAACGGCTTTCTTGCGGGCTTGGGGCTTGCAGCTTTTCCTTCTGCCTGACATGGAAAGGGTCTGGGCTGCAAGCCTTGGCGTGACCACGGGCAAAAGGGTGCTTGTCGTGCAGTGGTATGAACTGATCTTCCTCCTGATCGACATGCGGTCGTTCTCGAACCTTTGGTACTGGATCGCACTGGCGGTTCTGTGGTCATCGGTCAGTCACTGGGTGATGGGCGTGCCCTTCGACATGATCACCCGCGCGCGGCGCCACGGCGGCAAGGCGATGGACGATCTGGCCCTTCTGTCGCAGATCAACGCGGGCCGGCTTTTGTACATCTCGCGCAATGGCGGGTTCTGGATCATCGGCTTCACCTGCTTTCTGCTGACGCTGCTGGGGATGCTTTCGGTGATGTATCATGTGGAATTCGCGCAGGCGGTGCTGCTGATGGTGGCGCCGATGGTGCTGGTTACCTATCTGACCCTGCGCACCGCGCTGAAGATCGAACAGCAGTCCCCCACGGGCGATGCGCTGGTCAGCGCGCTGATGCGCCACCGCTTTGTCGTGCAGCTGATCGGGATGGTCGCCATCCTCGTGACATCTCTGTTCGGCATGTATCAGAACATGAACGCCGGTGCCTGGGGCTGAGGCGGTTTTGACCGCGGGCCCGGTTGCAGGCTTGACGGGGCGCCTTGGGCCGATAGGTAGGGCCGCATGACACAGACGCCATCCCCTTCCCGCATTCTTCTGGGCGGGGCCCCCGAAGGTTTCGACGCCCGGCTTCTGGCGCGCGAACTGGACAAGGGCCGCCCTGTGATTCACATCGCCCGCGACGACAAGCGGATGGAGGCGATGCGCAGCGCGCTTTCGGTGCTGGCGCCGCAGGCGGTGGTGCTGGACCTGCCGGCATGGGATTGCCTGCCCTATGACCGGGTGTCGCCCAACCCCGATATCTCGGCCCGGCGGATGGCCACTCTGGCGGCGCTGGTGGCCGGGGTGCCGGGGCCCTTCATCCTGCTGACCACGGTAAACGCCGCGACCCAGCGGCTGCCGGCGCGCGAAACGGTTCAGGCGGCCAGCTTTTCCGCCCGCGTGGGCGACAGGGTGGATGAGGCCCGGCTGAAGGCCTTTCTGACGCGGATGGGCTTTTCGCCGGTTTCGACCGTGGCCGAACCGGGCGATTACGCGGTGCGCGGCGGCATCATCGACATTTTCCCCCCGGGTCGCACGGGGCCGGTGCGGCTGGATTTCTTTGGCGATACGCTGGATGGCCTGCGCCGGTTCGATCCCGAAACGCAGCGCACGATCGAAAAGCTGACAGCCGTGGACCTTTCGCCTGTGTCCGAGGTGCTGCTGGACGAGGCCAGCATCACCCGGTTCCGGCAGACCTATCGCGTCGAATTCGGCGCCGGCGGATCGGACGATCCGCTTTATGAGGCGGTAAGCGCGGGGCGCAAGCATCAGGGCATGGAACACTGGCTGGGGTTCTTTCATGACCGGCTGGAAACCCTGTTCGACTATCTTCCGCAGGCTGCCGTGATGCTGGACGATCAGGTAACCCCCATGCGGCTGGCCCGCTGGGAAGGCATCGCCGATGCCTATGATGCGCGGCGCGAGGCGATGCAGGCCAAGGGGCGGATGGACACGGTCTACAAACCGGCCGAACCGCATCTGCTGTATCTGGACGATACCGCATGGGATGCGGCGGTGGCAGCGCTGCGGGTGGTTCAGCTTTCACCCAACCCACAAAGCCCCGGGCCGGGTGTTCTGGATGCCGGGGGGCGGATGGGGCGCAATTTCGCGCCAGAACGTCAGATCGAAAGTGTAAGTCTTTTCGGTGCCTTGGCGGAACATGTAAAGGTTTTGCGTGAAGATCGGCAGGTGGTCATTGCCAGTTGGTCTGAAGGTGCGCGCGAAAGGCTGAAGGGGCTGCTGGAAGATCAGGGCCTGACCCAGTGCCAGGAGATCAGGGATTTCCGTGAGGTGCCCGAAGGGCGGGGCGGGCTGTTCCTGATCGTCTGGGCGCTGGAAACGGGCTTTGTCGCGCCCGGGCTTGCCGTCATCAGCGAGCAGGATGTTCTGGGCGAAAGGCTGGTCGGCAAGCCGCGCAAGAAGCGCAAGGCCGAAAACTTCCTGCGCGAGGTGGATACGCTGACCCCGGGTGATCTGGTGGTGCATGTGGAACACGGCGTCGGGCGCTATCTGGGGCTGGAAACGATTACGGCCCTTGGCGCGCCGCATGCCTGCGTGGCGCTGGAATATGCCGAAGGGGCAAAGCTTTATCTGCCGGTCGAGAATATCGAACTGCTCAGCCGCTATGGCCATGAAGAGGGGTTGCTGGATCGGCTTGGCGGCGGTGCGTGGCAGGCCAAGAAGGCCCGGCTGAAAGAGCGTATCAAGGAAATCGCCGATCGCCTGATGCGGATTGCCGCCGAGCGCGCCTTGCGCCACGCACCCATTCTGGAAGCCCCGCATTCGATCTGGGAGGCGTTTTCGGCCCGCTTCCCCTATCAGGAAACCGATGATCAGCTTTCGGCCATTGCCGATGTCGTGGCAGACCTTGAAAAGGGCAGCCCGATGGACCGGCTGATTGTGGGTGACGTCGGCTTTGGCAAGACCGAGGTGGCGATGCGCGCGGCCTTCGTGGCGGCGCTGTCGGGCATGCAGGTGGCGGTGATCTGCCCCACCACGCTGCTGGCCCGCCAGCATTACCGCAGCTTTGCCGAACGCTTCCGGGGCTTTCCGATCAGCGTGCGGCAGTTGTCGCGCTTTGTTCCGGCCAAGGAGGCGAATGACACGCGCGAAAAAATGGCAGCGGGAGAGGTCGATATCGTCGTGGGCACCCATGCCCTTTTGGCCAAGGGCGTGAAGTTCAAGAGCCTTGGCCTGATGATCATCGACGAGGAACAGCACTTCGGCGTGGCCCACAAGGAACGGCTGAAGGAGATGCGGTCGGAAATCCATGTGCTGACGCTGACCGCCACCCCCATTCCCCGCACCCTGCAACTCAGCCTGACGGGGGTGCGCGATCTGTCGATCATCGCCACCCCCCCGGTCGACCGGCTGGCGATTCGCACCTATGTCAGCGAGTTCGATACGGTGACGATCCGCGAGGCGCTGTTGCGCGAACGCTACCGCGGCGGGCAGTCGTTCTATGTGGTGCCGCGCATTTCCGACCTGCCCGAGATCGAGGATTTCCTGAAGACGCATGTGCCCGAGGTCACTTACGTCATCGCCCACGGGCAGTTGGCGGCGGGCGAACTGGATGACCGGATGAACCAGTTCTATGACGGCAAGTATGACGTGCTTCTGGCCACTACCATCGTGGAATCGGGGCTGGATATTCCCACGGCGAACACGATGATCGTGCACCGGGCCGATATGTTCGGGCTTAGCCAGCTTTACCAGATCCGGGGCCGGGTGGGGCGGGCCAAGACCCGGGCCTATTGCTATCTGACCACGAAGCCCCGCGCCCCCCTGACGCCACAGGCGCAAAAGCGGCTGAAGCTTCTGGCCAGTCTTGACAGCCTTGGTGCCGGGTTCAACCTTGCCAGCCATGACCTTGACCTGCGCGGCGCGGGCAACCTTCTGGGCGAGGAACAATCCGGCCATATCAAGGAAGTGGGATATGAGCTTTACCAGCAGATGCTGGAGGACGCGATTGCCAAGATCAAGTCGGGCGAGATGGAAGGTCTGTCGGATCAGGATGGCCAATGGGCACCGTCGATCAACCTTGGTGTGCCGGTCCTCATCCCCGAAGATTACGTGCCAGATCTGGATGTGCGTCTGGGAT
>JALQTL010000040.1 GCA_023260935.1 Paracoccaceae bacterium | reverse complement strand
CAGCGCGATTTCGACTTCGCCTCCAAATACGGTCTGCCGATCAAGGCGGCTTTCGTGGCCGAAGGGGCGCAGGATGCCCCCCTGACGGAAGCCTATGTTCCGATGAAGTCAGAAAAGGTGCGCTTTGTGCGGGGCTTCGCCGGGGCCGAGGTGCAGACCGGTGACGAAGCCGTTGCCGCCGCCATCGCGCATGCCGAGGCCAATGGCTATGGCAAGGGTGTGACCAAGTTCCGCCTGCGCGATTGGGGGATCAGCCGGCAGCGCTATTGGGGCTGTCCGATCCCGGTGGTGCATTGCGCCGCCTGTGGTGTGGTGCCCGAGAAAAAGGAAAACCTGCCGATCCGCCTGCCCGATGACGTCAGCTTTGATGTGCCCGGCAATCCGCTGGACCGCCACCCGACATGGCGCGATTGTGCCTGCCCGTCTTGCGGCGCCCCGGCGCGGCGTGAGACGGACACGATGGATACTTTTGTGGACAGCAGCTGGTATTACGCCCGCTTCACCAGCCCGCGCGCGGCCACACCCACAAGCCTGCCCGATGCCGATTACTGGATGAACGTCGATCAATATATCGGCGGCATCGAACACGCGATCCTGCATCTGCTTTACAGCCGCTTTTTCGCCCGCGCGATGCATGCCACGGGCCACCTGCCGGAAAAGAGCCGCGAGCCGTTCAATGCGCTGTTTACGCAAGGCATGGTTACGCATGAAATCTACATGACCCGCGATGCCAATGGCCGCCCGGTCTATCACCTGCCCGAAGATGTGATCCGCAGCGAGGCTGGCGCGACGCTGAAGGACGGAACGGTGGTCGAGGTCATCCCCTCGGCCAAGATGTCGAAGTCAAAGAAGAACGTCGTTGATCCGATGAACATCATCGCGCAATACGGCGCCGATACAGCGCGTTGGTTCGTGATGTCGGACAGTCCGCCCGAACGTGATGTGGAATGGACGGCGGCCGGGGCAGAGGCCACCTTCAAGCACCTGAACCGGGTCTGGACCCTGTGCAACCGCATTGGCGACATGCCGGCTGATCACGCGGGCGAAGGGGATGAGGATCTGCGCCGCGCCACCGCGCGGGCCGTGCAGGATGTGACGCAGGCGATTGAAGGCTTTGCCTTCAACAAGGCCATCGCGGGGCTTTACGCGCTGACCAACACGCTGGCCAAGGCCAATGCCTCGACCCCGGTGATGAAGGAAGCGCTTCGCACGCTGGCGCAACTGATGCAGCCGATGGTGCCCCATATCGCGGAATCGATCTGGGCCGCGCAGGGCGGGCATGGCCTGTGCTGTCAGGCCCCCTGGCCAAAGGCGGACCCGGCGCTGCTGATCGAAGATACCGTGACCCTGCCGATCCAGATCAATGGCAAACGCCGGGCGGAAATCACCGTGCCAAAGGACATGCCCGCATCCGAGGTTGAAAAGATCGCCCTTGCAGACGAAGCTGTGATCAAGTTCCTTGCCGGGCAACCGGTGAAGAAGATCATCGTGGTGCCGGGGCGGATCATCAATGTCGTTGCCTGACCGCAGAAGCCTGTTCCTGCTGCCGCTGGCGTTGGCCGCTCGCGGCTTTACCCCCGCCTATGGCCCCGGCGGCGCGGCGCAGGGGCTGCAAGGATCGGTTCGCGTGGCTGCACCGGCCGACAAGAACGGCTTTGATCTGGTCGAACGACTTGAGGAACGTCTGGGTCTGCCGCAAAACCCGAGCTTTGATCTGGCCTATACCATCGTTACCACCCCCATCGGGGTGGGCATCACGCCCGAAGATGCGACGACCCGCTTTCACCTGACCGGATATGTCGACTGGTCGCTGACCAGCCGTGAAAGCGGTGCTCGCGTGGCCGGGGGGCGGGTGGAAAGCTTCACCGCCTATTCGGCAACCGGGTCCACCGTGGCCGGCCTGACGGCCGAGGAAGACGCGGCCTACCGGCTGATGCGGATTCTGGCTGATCAGATCGTGACCCGGCTGATTGCTTCAGCAAGGGCGCGGGCATGATCCTGAAAGGGGTCGAGGCCAGCCGCTATTTCGCCCGGCCGGACCCATCGAAATCCGGCCTGCTGATTGCCGGGGCCGATGCCATGCGCGTGGCGCTGAAGAGGCAAGAGGTGATCGCCGCCCTGATCGGCCCCGAGGGCGAGGCCGAAATGCGCCTGACCCGTATTCCCGCCGCCGATCTGCGCAAGGATGCTGCCGCCCTTCTGGATGCGATCAAGGCCATCGGGTTCTTTCCCGGCCCGCGCGTGGCCTTTGTCGAAGATGCCACCGATGCGCTGACCCCGGTGATTGCCGAAGCGTTGAAGGCATGGCAGCCGGGGGATGCCGTCATTGTGGTCACGGCCGGCGGGCTGACCGGCAAATCTGCGCTGAAAACCCTGTTCGAAAAGCACCCGGCCGCCTTTTGCGCCATGCTTTATGACGATCCGCCCAGCCGGGAAGAGATCGAGGATGCGCTGAAGAAGGCGGGGCTGAAGGACATCGGCCGCGAAGCCATGGCGGATCTGACAACGCTTGCCCGCGCACTGGACCCGGGCGATTTCCGGCAGACGCTGGAAAAGATCGCGCTTTACAAGTTCCGCGATGATACCCCGCTGACCCCGGCCGAAGTTGCCGCGATGGCTCCCGCCACCATCGAGGCCGAGGTGGATGATCTGCTGCATGCCGTGGCCGAGGGGCGCGCGCGTGAGGTCGGGCTTTTGATGCGGCGGCTGGAAGGGCAGGGTGTGCTGCCGGTCACGCTGTGCATTCAGGCGCTGCGGCATTTCCGGGCGCTGCATGTGGCGGTGACGGATTCCGGGGGGGTGCAGGCGGGGTTGATGAAGGCGCGAATCTTCGGCCCCCGGCGAGACCAGATGCAGCGTCAGGCCAGCGCCTGGGGGCGGGCGGCACTGGAAACCGCGGTCGCGCTGCTGCTGGATACCGATCTTACGCTGCGCTCGGCCAGCCGTGCGCCCGGTATGGCGTTGATGGAACGCGCCCTGATCCGCCTTGCGCTGATGGGGCGATAGGGAAAGGGGGGCGGCCATGCCTGACCGTGATGAGTTTGTAAAGGATCTGGCCCGCCATGCGAGCCGCCACCGCGATCTGGAGGCGTCTGTCTTCTGGGCCTCGGGCGGGCAATGGGCCGATGCGGCGGGCGACCCGCTGGATGCTGAAGAGATCGGCTATTACGCTGAAGGCCTGCTGATGGAAGGTTTTGGCGTGGCATGGCGGCTGGCTGAACGCGGGGGGGTGATCGGCCCCTTGCAGCTTTACTGTTGGCAAGGCACCCGTCCGGCCCTGCCCGAACTTGCGCCGGGGGCCAGCCTTCTGGCCGCGGCCGAGGTGCAACCCGAATGACCGGCGCCGGCCAGATCGGAAGGGCCGTGTGGCGCCATATGACTCCGGCCATGGGCGTGACCGGCAGGGTTGAACTGGCGCGGGCGTCTCTGGGCACTGCGCTGGGCATCGTGCTGACTGATCTCTTGCTGTGGTCGCTGCGCCATTTCATGCCCAATCTGCCCGGTGGCACGGGTGACCCGCTGCGCGAGGTGATCATCGTTTCACCCTTTGCGGCGACAGTGTTCCTGATCCTGACCGTGCCAAACAGCCCGCTGGCGCAACCGTGGTCGGTGATTGTGGGCAATACGGTCGGTGTCGCCTCGGGCGTCGTCTGCGTGGCGCTCCTGCCCTATCCGGTGATTGCCGCCGCCCTTGCGGTGGGCCTGTCGGTGGTGCTGATGGCCGCGGCGCGGGCGCTGCACCCCCCCGGCGCGGCGATGGGCCTTAACGCCGTTCTGTTGGGACTTGCCGGTGCCGATACTGGGCCCACCTTCATTCTGGCCACCGTCACGCTGGGGTCCGTCTTTCTGGTGCTGTTCGGCATGGTCTTCAACGCGCTTTCAGGCCGGCGATATCCCTTCCGTCAGGCGGATGAGGCGCTGCCCGAAGAGCGCCTGACTCTGGCCGCCACGCTGGAGCGGCTGAAGCTTTCGGCCAACATCGGTGTGGCCGACCTGTCGCGCCTGATTGCAGCAGTGGAAGCCGAGGCGACGGCCCGCCATCTTGGCGCCAAGACGGCGGGCGCGATCATGACCCGCGCGCCGTTGACCCTGCATCCCGACGCATCGCTGGACCAGATGGCCGATGCCTTCCGTGGGCATGGCTTTCGCAGTATTCCGGTGGCCAACGATGATGGCGCCTATCTGGGCCTGCTGCGGCAGTTGGCACTGATGGATGCGCCCGAAGGCGCCACGGCACGCAGTCTGATGGAAACCGTGCCGACCCTGCCGCCGGATGCTGAAATGCCTGCGGTCCTGCCGCTGTTGTCGCAAGGCAAGTTGCGGGTGGTGCCTGTGGTCAGCGACGGTGTGCTGCTTGGCATCATCACAAGGTCTGATCTGATCGCCGTCCTGTCACGCGCCCTGCGCGGTGTGGATTAACGCCTTTTGCCCACGTTCATCACCCAATAGGTGCGGCCGCCGCCCGATGCGGTGGCGACGCCGATTTCAGTGACCTTGGGGTTCAGGATATTCTTCCAGTGGTCGGGGGAATCCCGCCAGATCTGGGCTGTGCGGTTCGGATCGGGCGCCCCGGTCTTGGCGATGTTCTCTGCGGCCGCGCGATAGCGGTATCCGTTGGATCGCAGCCGCGCGGCCAGATCGGGCCCGCCCTTGCGCTGATGGCTGAAATAGCCACGATCTGCCATGTCACAGGCATGGCCGCGCGCCGCCTTCTTGAGCGCATCGCTTGGCGTCAGGCTGTTCAGGCCCTTTGCCTTTCGTTGGGCATTGATCCAGCCCAGAAGTTCGGCCTCCATCGCCGCTGCGCCCGGGGGGGGCGTGCAGGCATGGCTGGCACTGGCCCCAAGGGCCAGCGCAATGGCAAGAATGGATGCGTGGAAAAGCTTCATGGGCGCTCCGTCGGGTTTGGGCCGGGTTTGGCTTCGGGCTGGCCAATCCCCTTCAGCCAAGGCTAGCATGGGGTCTGCTGCGACGAACAGGGAAAATCACCCAACCTTTGCGGCGTGAAGCCCGGCCCAGCGGCCCGTTGCCCAACAGCCCGTCAGCAGATAACCCCCGGTCGGGGCTTCCCAATCCAGCATCTCGCCGCAGACAAAGGTGCCGGGCACGGCAGTCAATTCCAGCCCGTCCGTCACCGATGCGCGCGTCACACCGCCCGCAGAGGATATCGCTTGATCCAGAGCATGCGGCCCGGTGAGGGGCACGGGCAGGGCCGAAACCGCCTGTGCCAGCGGCAGTTCGCGCCCGAATTCCATCACCAGCGCCGCCGCTGCCGGCGAAAGGCCCAGTTTGCGCAGCCGGTTGCCAAGGCTGTCCGATGGCTTCAGCCGGGCGATCCGCGCCGCAAGCGCCCCGGGCGTCAGGTCGGGCATCAGGTCCAGCGCCAGCGGTGCCCCGTCGCGCAGCGCCCGGCTGACCGCGTAGATCCCGCCGCCCTCCAGCCCCCGGGCCGAGATCACGAATTCCCCGCGCAATCTCAAGGGCCCCGCGATCAGCGCGGCACCCTTGACCGGGCTGCCGAAATGCGCGGCCATATGCGGCGACCAGTTCACGCCAAAACCCATGTTGGCAGGACGAAAGGGCGCAACCTCAACGCCGGCGGCACGCAGCCATGGCACCCATTCCGCATCAGATCCCAGCCGCGGCCAGCTTGCCCCGCCAAGTGCCAGAACCGTCACCCCGGGGGCAACGGTCTGCCGCCCCCCCGGCGTGTCAAAGACGCAAGCGCCCGACTCCCACCCTGTCCAGCGCCAGCGGGTACGCAGATCAACCCCCATGCCGGCCAATCGCCCCAGCCAGGCCCGCAGCAAGGGCGATGCCTTCATCGCCTTTGGAAACACCCGCCCGGAGGTTCCGGTGAACACCTCTTGCCCCAGCCCCCGGCACCACGCGGCCACCTCCTCCGGGCCGAAAGCCGCCAGCATTGGCGCCAGCCATGTGCTGTCGAATTGTCGGGTGAAATCGGCCAGCGGTTCATCCTTCGTGACGTTCAGCCCCGATTTTCCCGCCATCAGGAATTTGCGGGCCACCGTTGGCTTGGCTTCGGCCACAATCACCCTGCGCCCCGCCTGGGCCAAGGTTTCTGCCGCCATCAAGCCGGCCGGCCCCGCCCCGATGATCAGCGCGTCAGACATTTGCGGAGGCAGGTCTCAGATGCACCACCCGTTGCGGGAAGGGCATCTCGATGCCTTCCTCTTTCAGTGCATTCCAGATCGCGAACAAGACGGGCGACTTGTACTTGTTCTTGCCGTCATCAATTCCATTCACCCAGTATTCCACGGTGAAATCCACGCTCGACTCGCCAAACCCCGTCAGTTCGCAATCCGGGCCATCGGGCGTGGCCAGCACGAAAGGCAGTGCCCCCACGGCCTTTTCGATGATCTCGGGCACGCGGTTGATATCGGTATCATAGCTGACCGAGAATTCGGCCTCATACCGGTTGGCGCTGCCGGCATCGGAGTAGTTGATCACGCGGCTGGTGATGAAATGCTCGTTCGGCACGACGATCCATTTGCCGTCAAAGGTTTCCAGCACACAGGCCCGGGCCGTCATCTTGACGATCGTGCCCTTTTCCCCGCCATCCAGTTCCACATAATCGCCCACCGTGGTCTGGCCTTCGACCAGCAGGATGATGCCGCTGATGAAGTTCGCGGCGATCTGTTGCAGGCCAAGCCCGATGCCCACGCCAAGCGCACCCCCCAGAACCGCGATGGCCGTCAGGTCGATCCCCATGATCGACATCAAGAGCAGGAAGGCCGCGCCAAAGATCAGCACCTCGCTGGCCTTCACGGCCAGTTCCCGTGTGGCCGGGCGCAATTCCTTTTGCGCCTTGATGTAATCAGCCGAGTGCCGGTTCGACCATGACCCCATCCAGAACAGGATGGCGCCCGCAATTACCCCGCGGATCAGCGCCATCACGCTGAACTGGATATTGCCCAGAACGATCTGCGCCTCCTCCAGCCGGATCACGATGTCATCCAGAATCCCCAGTGCATAAAGGGCCGCGACCGGGATCAGCACATAGCGCCCCAGCATCCGCAGGAAGCCGTCGGTCAGCACGTCGCGCACCAGAAGCCGTGCCGCGACGAAGATGAACAGCCGCTTGCCAAAGGCAATCACGTCGCCCGACCCGAACATCGACCGGGTGAATGCCTCGCCAAAGGCTGTCAGGCCATAGGCTATCAGCGGCAGAAGCAGCGGCAGAAAGCGCAATGCAAACCGCCGCAGCCCGCGCAAAAGCCCGGTCTTGCCTTCCGGTGGGGTCAGGATGCGGGTCAGCGTTCTGCCCAGCCGCCCTGCCAGCAGGCGTGCCAGAAGATAAGCCACGACCAGAAGCGCAAACTGCGACCAGGCCGCCGGGCTGGTCAGCCAGCCCATTGCCATCTGCCCGGCATCTTCCAGCCAGAGCGTCACCTTGCTAAGAAACTCACCCTGATTACTCATATCCGAACCTTGCCTTCCCGCGGCCCAAGCCCATCCTTTGGCCCGGATGACCGATCATGACAAGTGACCCCGAACCGATCAGCCCGCTTTGCCTGCGCCCCATCCCGAAGGGTGTGCCGCAAAGCCTGCATCACCTTGTCCCGAAACTGAAGGGCGGCAAGGGCGGCCCGGTGGTCCTGCTTCACCATATCTGCCACAAGGAAATCCACGTCCGCTTTACCGAGGCAGAGCTTGCACGGGCGTTCAACACCGTAGAGGCGCTTGGCCAGAGCGAGAGGATGCGCCCCTTTCTCGATTGGGTCGCTCGGCGTCCGCCCGATTTTCTGTCGCGCGTGCCAGGGGGGCGTCGCCGTCGCTGAAGGGCGCGCTTCTTCCCGAGCAAGGTATGAAAAGGCCCCGCCATGATGACATGGCGGGGCAAGGTGCGCCGCGGGCGGACCACGGCGCAGGCGTAAACGCAAGACCCTTGGATTGCGGGAAAGAACCGTGTCAGTGCTTGCGGCCCTGATCGGCCTCCATCTCGGCGCGGACCTGCTGGCGCAGGATGTCGATGGGAATCAACTTGCCGTCACGCTTGAAGTACCAATAGGTCCAGCCGTTGCAGCTTGGCGCGCCCTCATAGGCGGCGCCGACCTGATGGATCGAGCCTTTCACGTCATTGCCCACCAGCGTTCCATCGGCGCGGACCTTGGCCTTGAACCGGTTGCCCAGTGAATAAAGTTCTTCCCCCGGGCGCAGCATGCCGCG
>JALQTL010000037.1 GCA_023260935.1 Paracoccaceae bacterium | reverse complement strand
TTGGTGTATATTGCCAAAAACAGCGCACATGAGGGCAGCATGGCACGCGAATCACACAAGGAGGCAGGCCAGGATCTGCCCCCCTATTTCAACCTTTCCCCCGATGCCTGCATGGCCAGCCTTGGCCCGGCGATCAGCACGGCCGAACTGGCGCGCATTGCCGAACGGGCCGGGGCGGGGCGGCAGGATCTGGCCAGCCGGGGCCTGGGCGAAGAGGGCAAGAAGACGCTGCACCTGTTTTCCACATGGGAGATCACGCGCTATCTGATCCCCGTGGCCCAGGGGCATTTCCGCCGCGTGCTGAAGGCCAATCCCGACCTGCCGCAGGGCATGGCCGAAACCGATGGCGGGGCCAAGTGGTTCACCCTGGACGAGGTGTTGCGCCTGCGTGCCTTCTTTGCCGCCGAAGGGGCGCGGAAGAAGGATTACCTGCCCTACCGCCCCGCGGGCCTGCCCGCCAAGATGGTGGCGGTGGCCAATTTCAAGGGCGGGGTCGGCAAGACCTCTACCTGTGCGCATCTGGCGATGTCGGCGGCGCTGGATGGCTACCGGGTGCTGGTGATCGATCTGGATGCGCAAGGCTCCATGACCTCGATCTTCGGGGGGCAGGTGGCCGATGAATGGCAGACCGCCTTTCCGCTTCTGGCGCGCCATTACGCCCGACACCTGCAATCGGAAAACCGGGCGCGGGTCGACCGCGGCGATGCCCCCCACCCGCTGGACACCACGTTGACCGAGGCGCTGAAGGTCGATCCCCGCGACATCATCCAGAAAACCCACTGGCCCAATATCGACCTGATCGGCAGCCAGCTGAACCTGTACTGGGCCGAATTCCAGATCCCCGTCTGGCGCATGCAGGCGCGGGGCTGGAAGCTGTGGGATGCCTTGTCAGAGACGCTTTCGGACAGCGGGGTGCTGGATCAATATGACCTCATCTTCCTCGATACCCCTCCCGCGCTGGGGTATCTGACGATCAATGGTCTGGCCGCGGCCGATATCCTGCTGGTGCCGCTTGGCGCCTCGTTTCTGGAGTTCGATTCCACAGGCCGTTTCTTCGACATGCTGCATTCCACCTTCTCCAGCATCGAAGAGGGCGAGAATGCCGCCGCCCGCGCGCTGGGGCGGCCGGAGCTGGCCTTTGAATGGGATGCGGTGCGCACGGTCATCACCCGCTATGACGCGGCCCAGCAGGCGGAACTGGCGGCCTTCATGCAGGCCTATCTGGGCCGCGCCATGGCCCCGCAGCGGCAGGATTTCACCGCGCTGATCGGGCAGGCGGGCGAACAGGTGAACGGCATCTATGAAGCCGATTACCGCGACTTCAACCGCGAAACCTATATCCGGGGCCGCGAAACCTTTGATGCCACCTGGGCTGAATTCAAGAAGCTGCTTTATGGCATCTGGCGGCGCGATGAACTGGCCGCCGCGGGTGCTGCCCCGGAAAGGGCCGCGGAATGAATGTTTCGCGCGCGAAACAGGCGGGGCGTCCGGGCGGCGCACGCCCCGCAAAGATCCCGTTCAGCCTGATGATCCAGGATAGGCTTCAGGATCGGGGCGCCCTGCCCCATCCTGCCCCGCAAGGAGATGCCCCATGGCCAAGCGCAAGCGTCTGATCCCCTCGCCGCTTTCTCCTGGATTCGACCCTGACATGGCGGAAAATGCCGGTTCCGGGCCGATGGAGGTGAAGGCCTATCTGCGCCCGGGTTTGGGCAACGGTCTGGGCAATGGTCCGGACGGTGGCCTTGGCACCCCGCCGATCGCGCAGGTGGCGGCCGATGCCTCGGCCCGGGCGGCGCTGGCCGAACTGTCGGATGCCATGACGCGGGCGCGGCGCGAGGGGCGTCTGGTGCAATCCCTGCCCCTGGCAGCGGTGGACCCGACGCATCTGGTGCGCGACCGGATCGGGCTGGACGAAGAGGAGCTGGCCCATCTGATGGCCTCGATCCGCGATCACGGGCAGCGCACGCCGATCGAGGTGACGGAACTTCCCGACGGGCGGTTCGGCCTGATCTCGGGCTGGCGGCGCCTGCAGGCCCTGACCCGGCTTCACGAAGCGACGGGAGAGGCGAAATTCGGCTCTGTGCTGGCCCTTTTGCGTCAGCCGGAAACGGCGTCAGACGCCTATGTGGCGATGGTCGAAGAGAATGAGGTGCGTCAGGGCCTGTCCTATTATGAGCGCGCCCGCATTGCCGCCCGGGCCGTGGATCTGGGCGTGTTCGAGGGCGAGCGTCAGGCCTTGCAGCAGCTTTTCGCCGCCGCCAGCCGGGCGCGGCGCTCCAAGATCGGCAGTTTCCTTTCGGTCTATCGCGCGCTGGATGATGCCTTGCGCTTTCCCGCCGCCATTCCCGAACGGCTGGGTCTGGCGCTGGCCAAGGCCCTGACCGAACGCCCCGGGGATGTGGCGGCCCTTGCCGCCGATCTGAAGGCCGACCCGCCTGCCGATCCGGCGGCAGAGCTTGCCCGGCTGCAAGCGCTGTCTGCGGCCAGGAAAGGCTCTGACAAGGCCGGAAAAGACACCAGGCCTGCGGAATCCGGCACCCGCAAAGAGCTTCGTCCCGGGGTGTTTCTGGAGGTCTCGGGCGGCTTTACCCGGCCAGTGCTGACGCTCTCTGGCCCCGGTGTCGATCCGGGTTTCCGCGAACGGCTGGAGGCATGGCTGGCCGGGCAGGGGTGACGCAGGCGCTATCCATGAAAAAGAAAAGGCGCAAACCAAGTTCTTAGACTTTACGAATCAGGTCTGGCCTACATTTATCAGCGGACGGCACCATGCGAA
>JALQTL010000464.1 GCA_023260935.1 Paracoccaceae bacterium | reverse complement strand
GAAGGAACTTCAGCCCGAGATGGAGGCGCTGACGGAACGCGCGGGTGAAGACAAGCAGATGATGCAGCGCGAGATGATGAAGCTGTACAAGGACAAGAAGGTGAACCCCGCTGCGGGCTGCCTGCCGATCCTGATCCAGATTCCGATCTTCTTCTCGCTGTACAAGGTTATCTTCGTCACCATCGAACTGCGCCATTCGTCGTTCTTCGGCTGGCTGCGTGACCTGTCGGCGCCTGATCCCTCCTCGCTTTACAATCTGTTCGGCCTGTTCCCCTGGGATGCGCCGCCGCTGGGGTCTTTGCTGCACCTGATCTTCATCGGCGTGCTGCCGATCCTGCTGGGCATCACCATGTGGTTGCAGCAGAAGCTGAACCCCGCGCCCACCGATCCCGTGCAGCAGCAGGTTTTTGCCTGGATGCCTTGGGTGTTCATGTTCATGCTGGGCGGGTTCGCCAGCGGGCTGGTCCTGTACTGGATCACGAACAACACCATCACCTTCGTGCAGCAATATGCGATCATGCGCAGCCACGGCCACAAGCCGGATATCTTTGGCAACATCAAATCGGGCTTCAAGAAGAAGGAACCCGCGCCGGTGGCTGACAAAGGCGCGAAGTCGAAAAAGAAATGACCACGCTGGCGCATATCTGCCGCCATCCGGTCAAATCCGTCGGGTTCGAGGAACTGGCACGCGCGTCCCTGACCGAGGGGCGCGCCTTGCCGTTTGATCGGGAATGGGCCGTTGCGCACGAGGCGGCAAAGTTCGACCGCCTGACCGAATGGCAGCCCAAGATGAATTTCCTGCGCGGTGTGGCAGGGCCGGAACTGATGGCAATCAGCGCCCGGCTGGATGAAGCCACCCGCCAGCTGACGCTGCGCCACCCGACGGCGGGCGAGATCACGCTTTTTCCCGATACCGATGGTGCCGCACTGATCGCATGGCTGCGGCCGCTGTGGCCCACCGACCGCCCGGCGCCGGCACGTGTGGAACACCTGCCGGGGCAGGCGATTACGGATGTGCCTGATCCCTATGTCGCCGTTCTGGGCCTGGCATCGAACCGCGCGCTTGGTCAGCATCTGGGCCGCGATCTTTCGATCCATCGCTGGCGCGGCAATTTGTGGCTGGATGGTCTTGCCCCGTGGGAAGAGTTTGATCTGCTGGGCAGGCGTTTGCAGATCGGGGGGGTAGTGCTGGAAGTGCGCGAACGCATCACCCGCTGCAAGGCCACTACCGTGAACCCGGAAACCGGCCGGGCGGATGCCGATACGCTGGGCGCGCTGGAACAGCACTATGGGCATCAGGATTTCGGCACCTACGCGGTTGTCGTGCAATCGGGTGACATTGCGCTCGGTGACAAGGTGATGGTGCTGTGACCCTGCAATTCCCCTTGGCGCCAGAGCCGGATGATTTTACCCGCGAAAAGGGCCGGCTGCTTTTTGCCGGGCCGGTGGATTTTGTGAAGGGCGTGGTTGCCATGTCCGGCTTGCCGCCGGCTGACCGGCTGGAGGTCTGCTTTGCGGGCCGGTCGAACGTGGGCAAATCCAGCCTGATCAATGCGCTGACCGGGCGCAAGAATCTGGCCCGGGCGTCAAACACGCCGGGGCGGACGCAAGAGATCAACTTTTTCACGCTGGGCGATGACCGCTATATGGTCGACCTTCCGGGCTATGGCTATGCCGAGGCACCGGTGGCCTTGGTGGCCAAGTGGCAGGCCCTGCTCAAAAGCTATCTGCAAGGCCGCCAGACCCTGCGCCGCGCCTTTGTTCTGGTTGACATGCGGCATGGTATCAAGGCCGTGGATGACGAGATCATGACCCTGCTGGACAGGTCCGCCGTGACCTTTCAGGTGGTGCTGACCAAGGCAGACAAGGTGAACAAGGCCACGCGCGAGGCGACCATCGCGCAGGTGCAGGGCGCCTTGGCAAAGCATCCGGCGGCATACCCGGAAATCATCCTGACCAGTTCGGAAAAGGGCGAGGGCATCGAAACCCTACGCGCCGTGATCGCCGCGCTTGTCTAGATCATGCGCCGGGTCGGCCCCGGGTACCGGATCATATCCATGCCCGCCCCAGGGATGGCAGCGGCAAATCCGGTGGACGGTAAGATAGCCCCCCTTCACCCCACCATGACGCTGGAGGGCTTCAAGCGCATAGGCCGAACAGGTGGGTTGAAAGCGGCAGCCGTGGCCCACCCAGGGCGACAGAAACAGGCGGTAAGCCCGCACGGGCAGCGCCACCAGATGCGCCAGCGGGGTCATGGGCGCACTTTGTGGATCTGGCGCAGCGAGGCTTCCAGATCGGCCAGCAGGTCGGCATAGGGGCGGTCAATCGTGGCGCCGGGGCGGGCAACCAGAACGTAATCCCAGCCGGCTACGGCAAGCCCCGGCAGAACGGCCCGCGCGACCTCGCGCAGGCGGCGCTTGGCGCGGTTGCGGGCGACGGCATTGCCGATCTTCTTCGATGCCGTGAAGCCGACATGAACCTCAGCCTTGCCATCATTGCGATGGCGGGCCTGCAACAGGAACCCACCCGTTCCCTGCCGCCGCGCCGAGGCAGCGCGCAGGAATTCCGGCCGGGTCTTCATGGTGTGCAGGCAAAGCGAAACCGCCGAAGGCGCGGCGGGCGCTTCGGCAGGGATGCCTTGGCCCGGTTCCTTCGGCGGCGTCATGTCTTTTGCAAAATCCAGATGGGCCCCGCAGGACCGGAAGGATCAGGCCGACAGGCGCTTGCGGCCCTTGGCGCGGCGGGCGGCCAGCACAAGACGGCCCCCTTTGGTTGCCATGCGGGCACGGAATCCGTGGCGGCGCTTGCGAACCAGGTTCGACGGTTGATATGTGCGCTTCATGGCGGCTCTCCATCAGACGGCTTGCCCGAACCCCAAGGATTCGAGGGCAGGGAACTTGAAGCCCGTCCTTTACGAGGGGAACGGGGCCAAGTCAACGGCGCGCCCCCTGTTTTCGTGCAACATTCGCAAGGGCAGGCCAAGGAAATGGGCGCTGGCCTGTCTATCCCCGCCAAAGCAGCCGGTGCAAGGCCGTCCGGGCTGGTCGGGAATTCGCCAAACTCATGGTGAAAGCCTGTTTTTCCCCAAAACTCTTTGATAATCTTGCAGGACGGCAGTGGATCGAGGCGGTTTTTCCCGATCTGGGCGAAAAAACAGGTAGGGGGTGCGTGTGCGGCAGGGCCGGGGAAAGTTCCTCAACACCCTTTCAGGGCGGTTCCTGCTTTTGACCGTCGCCTTCGTGATGCTGGCCGAGATTCTGATTTTCGTGCCGTCGATTGCCCGCTTTCGCGCAGATTACCTTTTGTTGCATCTGGAAAAGGCGCAGATCGCCTCCTTGGCGCTGCTGACCACGGATGAAACCATCGCGCCCGATCTGGAGGCAGAGCTTTTGGTGAACGCGGGCGTGTTCAACGTGGTTCTGCGGCGCGATGAGGTGCGCCAGCTTGTGCTTTCCTCGCCCATTCCTGCGGCGGTCTATGAAACCTACGACCTGCGCCTTGCCGGCCCCTGGGTGCTGGTGCGCGATGCCATGGCCGTGCTGACCGATCCGATGAACCGGGTGATCCGGGTGATCGGCAATCCGGTGCAGCAGGCCGGTTTGCTGATCGAAGTCACGATGGAAACAGGCCCCATGCGCAAGGCGATGGTGGAATACGGGTTTCGTATTCTGGTGCTGTCGGCGCTGATTTCGGCGGTGACGGCGGTGCTTTTGTTCATCGCCGTGCAAACCATGATCGTCGGGCCGATCCGCCGTGTGGTGCGGCACATGCAGGCCTATGCCGAAGCGCCTGAGGATGCGCGCCGGGTGATTGCGCCCAGTGCGGGAGTTGCAGAGCTGCGGGTGGCGGAAGAGGCGCTGCAAAGCATGCAGACCCAGTTGACCAGTGCCCTGCGGCAAAAGGAGCGTCTTGCGCAATTGGGCGGGGCGGTGGCCAAGATCAGCCATGATCTGCGCAACATCCTGACCACGGCCCAGCTTTTTGCCGATCGCATCGAAGACAGCGCCGACCCTGCCGTCGCGCGCTCGGTGCCAAAATTGATGGGGGCGATCACCCGGGCGATCAATCTTTGCGAATCCACGCTTGCCTTTGGGCGGGCCGAAGAGCCAGCCCCAAGGATGAGCAGGTTTGCCGTTCGCACGCTTCTGGAAGAGGTGGTGGAGGCCGAGGCGCTTTCAGGGGCAGGAGAGGTGGCCTGCATCGTCGATGCCTTGCCCGGGCTGATGATCCGCGCCGATGCCGAACAGCTGTTCCGGGTCGTTTCAAATCTGGTGCGCAACGCCCGTCAGGCGATCGAGGCGACAGGGCGCGGTGGCACGATCGAAGTGTCGGCCGGTGAAGACGAACAGGATTGGTGGCTGCGGGTGGGCGATACCGGCCCCGGCCTGCCCGCCAAGGCGCGCGAGCATCTGTTCGAAGCGTTTCAGGGCAATGCCCGCAAGGGCGGCACGGGTCTTGGCCTGGCCATCGCCGCTGAACTGGTGCGCGGCCATGGCGGCCGGTTGGAACTGCTGCGGTCTGATGCCGAGGGGACAGAGTTCGTTATCAGGCTGCCGAAGCAGGTTCATGAAGTTTCCTGACTTTTGCCCTTGCAAACCCCGGCTGGGGGGGCTAAATCCGCCCCCACGACGGACCCGTAGCTCAGCTGGATAGAGCATCAGACTACGAATCTGAGGGTCGGGCGTTCGAATCGCTCCGGGTCCGCCACTTTCCTTTCAGAGATAAGTTTTGATATCCCCCCACGGGGATATGCGCTTTTTTGCGTCGGCCTTGGCCTGATCGCTGCCGATGCCGCTGGGCATGAGCAGGGACCCGACGCTCAGATTGGCATAGTCCGCCTGAATGTACAGGCCCTGGGAGTCAAAGTCGGCAAAGCCGAGACCCGTCATAATGGCCTTGGGAAGGTTCCGACAGTAAATCGCGACACCATTTTTTCGGTGATCATCGAAATGATCGAGAAAATACGCGTTGTACTCGCGGGGGAAAAAGTCGTCGCTGGTCAAGGAGTATTCGGAGCAGCGGGTATCCTGAAGGCAGATAAGGTC
>JALQTL010000467.1 GCA_023260935.1 Paracoccaceae bacterium | reverse complement strand
CGCGATGGCGGCCCGCGGGGGGCAGATCGCGCAGGGCTGGTCGGCCAGCCTGACCATGGGGGCAGGGCAGTTCTGCACCAATCCCGGCATTGCCGTGGTGATGGCCGATCAGGCGCCGGCGCTGGCCGAGGCAACGCTGGGCGCCCTTCAGGCCGTGGGCGCGCAGGTGATGCTGACCGAAGGCATCGCGCAGGCCTATGCGCAGGGGCGCGACCGGATGGCCGCGGGGCAGGGGGTGCAGGCCCTGTTGACCCAGATGTGTGACCGCCGGCAGGCCACGCCGCAGCTTTTCCGCGTCAGCGGGGCGGACTGGCTGGCCAATCACACGCTGGGGGACGAGGTTTTCGGCCCGCTGGGCCTGATCGTGGCGGCCGTCGATGCCGAAGAGATGCTGGCCATTGCCCGCAGCCTGCAAGGGCAGTTGACAGCAACGCTGCATCTGGATGCAGAGGATGCCGCGCTTGGGCGTCGCTTGATGCCGGTGCTGGAACGCAAGGCGGGCCGTGTGCTGGCCAATGGCTATCCGACCGGGGTAGAGGTCTGTGACGCCATGGTGCATGGCGGCCCCTATCCGGCCAGTACAAATTTCGGGGCAACCTCTGTCGGCACGCTTTCCATTCGCCGATTCTTGCGCCCGGTGTGTTATCAGAATCTGCCGGCTGCCCTGCTGCCGGAAGATTTCACGGCCTGAAACCCGGCGGCAGATGGTTCGGGGCGCAAGCCCCGGCCCGGCCGCTTCGGAAGGCTGCGTACAATCTTGGATACTGATTGCATACATGCTGTATTTGGCGATTGATTTGTTTGGTCCACGGTGAAATAGTCCGGGTGGGTGAATCTGAACCTCAATAAACTCAGGGAGAGACAGACGTGAAAACTTCCATTCTTGCTGCCAGCCTTTTTGCGGCCACTGCCGTTGCCTTGCCGGCCAAAGCCGACAAGCTGGATGACATCATCTCCTCGGGCACGCTGCGTTGCGCCGTGGTGCTGGACTTCCCGCCGATGGGGTCGCGCGATGCTGACAACAATCCGATCGGCTTTGATGTCGATTACTGCACCGATTTGGCTGCCGCCCTTGGCGTGACCGCCGAGATCGTTGAAACCACCTTCCCCGAGCGTATTCCGTCGCTGATGTCGGGCCGGGTCGACGTGGCCGTTGCCTCGACCTCCGACACGCTGGAGCGCGCCAAGACCGTGGGCTTCACCATTCCCTACTATTCCTTTGAAAATGCCGTCGTGGGCAATGACAAGGTCGAAATGGCAACCTGGGAAGACATGAAGGGCAAGACCGTGGGCGCCACCGCCGGCACCTATGAGGCGATCTGGCTGGAAGGCAAGGTCAAGGAGTGGGGCGAAGGTGAATTCCGTCCCTACCAGAGCCAGGCAGACGTCTTCCTGGCGCTGAGCCAGGGCCAGCTTGACGCCACTGTGGCAACCGTCGAAGTTTCGGAAGCCAACGTGAAATCGGGCAACTTCCCGGGCATCAAGATCGTCGACAAGGCGCCGATGGTGCCGGACTATGTGGCCCTGATCACGCTGCGCGAGGAATATGGCCTGATCAACTACATGAACCTGTTCATCAACCAGCAGGTCCGTACCGGCCGCTATGCCGAACTTTACAAGAAGTGGGTCGGTGATGGCGCACCGGCCAGCCTGACCATCGACGGCGTCTATCGCTGATCGGCTGATCCAAGGCGATGCGGGGCGTTGATCCCGCATCGCCGCCCTGCATCGCCACTGCGTGCCCCGACAAGAGGCGGCCATGTTCAACTACAATTTTCGCTGGAACCAGGCGCTGAATTCCCTTCCCGACATGCTGGAGGGGGCGCTGGTCACCATGGAGATTGCCATTCTGTCGATGGTGATCGGCATTACGGTGGCGATTTTGCTGACGCTGTTCCGACTTTCGGGCAATCGCATTCTGTACGCCATTGCGACCACTTGGGTGGAAATCGCCCGAAACACGCCGGCCCTGTTCCAGATCTACATGGTTCATTTCGGCCTGGGCGGCTTTGGCATCCATCTGTCGCCCTATATGTCTCTGCTCATCGGGATCGCCTTCAACAACGCAGGCTACCTGACCGAGAACTTCCGCGGCGCCCTGAAGGCCATCCCCGAGACGCAGACCCGCGCCGCGCGGTCGCTGGGCATGTCGCCGTTGCAGGCCTTTCAGAACGTGATCCTGCCGCAGATGCTGCGCATTTCGTTCCTGCCGATGACGAACCAGATGGTCTGGGCCATCCTGATGACGTCACTGGGCGCCGTGGTGGCCATGAATACCGATCTTTACGGCGTCACCAGCGAACTGAACGCCCGCACTTTCCGCACCTTCGAACTTTTCGCGATTGCGGCTGTGATCTTCTATCTGATCACCAAGGCCATCACCCTTTCGGCCCGCCTGCTTGCGGCCCGGCTGTTCCGTTACTGAAGGGGGGCCGGGATGTTTGATACCGCACTGACCGCGAAGGATCTGGTCTTTCTGGCCCAAGGCGCCGGGATGACGCTGTTCGTCACGGCCATCTCTGTCTTTTTTGGCACGATCATGGGGATCATCTTCGGGGTGATCCGGTATCAGATCGGGCCATGGTGGGCTGCCCCGCTGACCTTTGTGCTGGATGTGTTCCGGTCCATTCCGCTGCTGATCCAGCTGGTGCTGGCCAATGCCTTTGTCACAACCGTGCTGGGGCTGCGGGTTTCAGGCTTTACCGTGGCCTGTTCGGTCCTGTCGCTTTACACCGCCGCCTATTGTTCCGAAATCGTGCGCGGCGGGATCGAGGCCGTGCCGCCCACGCTGCGCCGCGCCGCGCGTTCCCTGGGGATGACATGGGGGCAGGACATGACCTATGTGGTCTTGCCATTGGCCACCCGCGTCGCCCTGCCGTCATGGATCGGGCTGGCGTTGGGGGTGATGAAGGATTCGGCGCTTGTCTACATCGTGCAGGTGGTGGAACTGCTCAAATCCACTCAGACCCTGATCACGCGCCTTCAGGAACCCCTGTTCCTGCTGATGATCTGCGGGCTGTTCTATTTCCTCATTTCCTTCCCGATCGCCCGCTTTGGCGGTTATCTGGAAAAGCGGTGGTCCAATGATTGAAATCCAGAATGTCCACAAATCCTTCGGCGCGTTGCAGGTTCTGAAGGGGATCAACCTGACCGTGGCCAAGGGCGAGGTGCTGACCGTGATCGGCGGATCGGGGTCGGGCAAGTCCACCTTGCTGACCTGCATCAACGGTCTGGAACAGATCGATTCCGGCCGCATCCTTGTGGACGGGGTCGAGGTGCATGCCAAATCGACCGACCTGAACAAGCTGCGCGAAAAGATCGGCATCGTGTTCCAGCAGTGGAACGCCTTTCCCCATCTGACGGTTCTGGAAAACGTCATGCTGGCCCAGATCAAGGTTCTGAAACGCAGCAAGTCCGATGCCGAGGCCGAAGCCGTGCGCCAGTTGAACCATGTGGGTCTGGCCGACAAGCTGAAGGTCTATCCCTCGCGCCTGTCGGGGGGGCAGCAGCAGCGTATGGCGATTGCCCGCGCGCTGGCCATGTCACCTGACTACATGCTGTTTGACGAGGTGACCTCGGCCCTTGACCCGCAGCTTGTGGGCGAGGTGCTGGATACCTTGCGCATGCTGGCCTCTGAAGGCATGACGATGATCTGCGTGACTCATGAAATGAAGTTCGCGCGTGAGGTTTCGGACCGTGTGGCCTTTTTCCACAAGGGTGTGATGGCCGAGATCGCGGCTCCAGAGGAACTGTTCGGCGCCCCCAAGGATCCGGAATTGCAGAAGTTTCTGGCCGCCACACACTGAGCAGATGATGCATACCCCCCCCGATGTGATCGTGATCGGGGCTGGCGTCGTGGGTCTTTCCACGGCGCTGGCCCTGCAGGCGCGCGGTTTGACCGTGACGGTGCTGGACCGCACCGGCCCCGCGGCGGGGGCTTCGGCGGGCAATGCCGGGGCCTTTGCCTTTACCGATATCCTGCCGCTGGCATCGCCCGGCATTCTGCGCAAGGCGCCGAAATGGCTGCTGGACCCGTTGGGTCCGCTTTCCGTTCCGCCGGCCTATGCGCTGCGGATCGCGCCGTGGATGCTACAGTTCTGGCGGGCCTGCGCGCCGTCTCGGGTGGCGGCGGCGACCGCAGCGCAAACCGCGCTGATGGATCTGTCAAAGGCAGAGCTGGAGCCGTTCCTGCAAGCCAGCGGCACGCTGCCCATGCTTCGGCGTGAAGGAAACCTTCAGGTCTATGAATCCGAAGCAGAATTCCGCGCGTCGCTGCCGGGCTGGCAGGCGCGCGCCGATCACGGCATTGCCTTTCGCCACATGGGCCCGGAAGAGATGGCCGAGGTTCAGCCCGGCCTGTCGCCCCGATTTGTGCGCGGGACGTTCACGCCGGGATGGTATTCCATCGCAGATCCCAAGGATTTCGTGCTGGCACTGGCCGAACGCCTGAAGGCGCAGGGTGGCACCATCCTGCGCGGCGATGCGACTGCACTTGTCCCCGAGGCGGATGGCGTGACGGTCAGCCTTGCAGGCGGAGCCCCGCAGACGGCCGGCCATGTGGTTCTGGCCGCAGGCGCGCATTCGCATCTGCTGGCGCGGGGCCTTGGCGATCGCATCCCGCTGGAAACAGAGCGCGGGTATAACACCACGCTGCCCGGCACCGCCTTTGATCTGCGTACGCAAGTCACCTTCGGGGGGCACGGTTTTGTCGTCACCCGCCTGACCAGTGGCATCCGGGTCGGGGGGGCGGTGGAACTGGGGGGGCTGAACCTGCCGCCAAACCACCGCCGGTCGGATGCGATGCTGCGCAAGGCGCAGGCCTTTCTGCCGGGGCTGAGGGTCGAGGGCGGGCAACGCTGGATGGGCTTTCGCCCGTCGCTGCCCGACAGCCTGCCCGCCATCGGCGCGGCCCGGGCCACGCCGCGCATCACCTATGCCTTCGGCCATGGCCATCTGGGCCTGACCCAATGCGCCGGAACCGCCCGACTGGTGGCCGATCTTGTTACCGGCAGGCAGCCGGCCATCGATCTGAAACCCTTCTCTCCCTACCGCTTCTGAGGACCATCATGGCCAGCCATACCTTTTCCTGCATCGACGGCCACACCTGCGGCAACCCCGTCCGCCTTGTCGCCGGCGGTGGCCCCCGGCTGGAGGGGGCGAACATGCTGGAGCGCCGCGCGCATTTCCTGCGGGAATTCGACTGGATCCGCACCGGGTTGATGTTCGAACCGCGCGGCCATGACATGATGTCTGGCTCGATCCTATACCCGCCCACGCGCCCCGATTGTGATGTGGCGGTGCTGTTCATCGAAACCTCGGGCTGCCTGCCGATGTGCGGCCATGGTACCATCGGCACCATTACGATGGGCATCGAGAATGGCCTGATCAGCCCGCGCACCCCCGGCCACCTGTCGATCGAGGCACCGGCGGGCAAGGTGGATATCGCTTATCGTCAGGAGGGCCGCTTCGTCGAAGAAGTGCGGCTGACCAATGTGCCGTCCTTCCTTCATGCCGAAGGCCTGACCGCAGAAGTGGAAGGCCTGGGAGAGATCGTCGTGGATGTTGCCTATGGCGGCAATTTCTATGCCATCGTGGAACCGCAGAAGAATTTCCGCGACATGGCCGATTTCACCGCTGGCGAGCTGATCGGCTTTTCGCCGAAACTGCGGGCTGCGCTGAATGCGAAATACGAATTCATCCATCCCGAACACCCGGCGATCAACGGGCTTAGCCACATCCAGTGGACCGGCAAGCCAACGGTCGAAGGTGCCCATGCCCGCAACGCGGTGTTTTACGGTGACAAGGCAATTGACCGCAGCCCTTGTGGCACCGGCACCTCGGCCCGGATGGCGCAGCTTGCCGCCAAGGGGCAGTTGCGGGTCGGCGATGAGTTCCACCATGAATCGATCATCGGGTCGATCTTCAAGGGCCGGGTCGAAGCCGCGGCCAGTGTGGCGGGGCGTGATGCCATCATCCCCTCGATCGCCGGCTGGGCGCGGATGACCGGCTACAACACCATCTTCATCGATGACCGTGACCCCTTTGCACATGGATTTGTCGTCAAATGACCCAGACCGCGCCATTTAGTGCCTTGTCGATCCTGCCGGGGGATGCCGCGGGTGACATCATTGCCACCACCGAGCCGCTCAGCTTCTGGGGCGGGGTGGACCCTGCGACGGGCAAGGTCATTGACGTGCATCACCCGCTGGCGGGGCAAAGCCTTGTGGGGCGGATTCTGGTGATCTCGGGGACGCGGGGGTCGTGCACCGGGTCGGGTGTCTTGCTGGACATGGTGCTGAACGGACGTGCGCCCGCAGCGCTGGTCTTTGCCGAGCCGGAAGATGTGGTGACGCTGGGCGCGATGATCGCGGCGGAAATGTTCGGCAAGACGCTGCCGGTTCTGCGGCTTTCGGCCGATGCCTTCGCGGCGCTGTCGGGCGCCCGGTCCGCGCGGATCGGTGCGACGGCGATCGAGGCCGAGGGGCTGCATATCCCCGTCACGCCGCCGGCCACCAGCGCGCTGGCCCTTTCGGAAGCCGACCGGGCCATGCTGGACGGCGCGCGCGGAGAGGCGACGGCGCAGGCCATGCGCATCCTGTGCGCCATGGCCGCCAATCAGGGGGCGACACGGCTAATCGACGTGACCCAGGGCCATATCGATGGCTGCATATATGCCAGCCCGGCCAACCTGACCTTCGCCGAAAAGATGGCCGACATGGGGGCAAAGGTCTGTATTCCGACGACGATGAACGCCATTTCTGTCGATCATTCCAACTGGCAGGCGCAGGGTGTGCCAGACCTTTTCGGCGGGCCCGCGCAACGGCTGGCCGATGCCTATGTGCGGATGGGGTGCCAGCCGACATTCACCTGTTCGCCCTATCTGCTGGATACCGCCCCGGCCGAAGGCGAGACGATCGCGTGGTCTGAATCGAATGCCGTGATCTATGCCAATTCCGTTCTGGGCGCGCGCACTGCCAAGCACCCTGATTTTCTGGACCTGTGCATCGCGATGACCGGCCGGGCACCGCTGTCTGGCGTCTATCTGGATGAAAACCGGAAGGCCACGCGCATTCTTGACATCGACCTGCCGGAAGGCTTTGACGATGCCTTCTGGCCGCTGATCGGCTGGCTGGCTGGCAAGGCGTCCCCCGACCGGATTCCCTTGTTGCGCGGGCTTGAGCCTGCCGCGCCGACGCCGGAAAACCTGAAGGCGGTCTGTGCCGCCTTTGGCACCACCTCGGCCGCGCCGATGCTGCATGTTGATGGGGTGACGCCAGAGGCGCACCGCATTGCCCCGGGTGCCGATCATGTCTGTATCACCCGCGAAGACATGGTGGCCGGTTGGCGCCAGTTGAACGATGGGCCCGAAGCGGTGGAACTTGTGGCCATCGGAAGCCCTCATGCCTCGGTCACGGAATGCAAGGCCTTGGCTGCGGCACTGGACGGGCGGCGGGCGGTCATCCCGATCATCGTCACCGCCGGGCGGGCGGTGATTGGGCAGTTGCGCGATGACGCCACCCTTGCACGGCTGGAGGCAAGTGGCGTGCAGGTGTTGCCGGATCTGTGCTGGTGTTCGATCTCGGAACCGGTCTTCCCCCCGGCCACCCGGGCGCTGATGACAAATTCCGGCAAATACGCGCATTACGGGCCCGGTCTTTCGGGGCGGGCGAT
>JALQTL010000348.1 GCA_023260935.1 Paracoccaceae bacterium | reverse complement strand
AGCCCCATCGCCCGATAGGCCAGGACAGCACCGTCGTTTTGCGGATGCGTGCCGATGACAAGCCCCTCACGCCCCTCTTCCAGCGCCAGCCTGCGCGCGCCGTCGATCAGCGCCCGACCGATGCCCTGCCGACGCAGGGGTTCCTGCACGAACAGGTGGTCGATCACATAGGCTTGCGTGCCCGTCACCATGTTCGGCCGCAGCAGCATCAGCGCATAGCCGACGGGGTGGCGCAGCGGGCTGTCATTCAGCGTGGCGCCGATCAGCCGCGCTCCCGGACCCTGCAGGGCAATGCGGCGCAAGACCTGCGGCGTGATGGTCGCCTGATCCCCATGATGCGCGGCAAGGGAGATCAGCATGCGATGCACTTCGGGCAGATGCTCGGGCGCGGCAAGGCGGATGGTAACAGGTTTTCGGGTCATCTTTCGGTTTCCTTCGCTGGGGCCCGCGAGGGTAACCGTTTACCTTGGCCTGCCCGTCGCGGGCGGCCTTGGGGTTCAGTTTCGTGTCATGAAACGCTGCCCGGCCGCCTATGTGGCGTCGGTCCAATAAAACGAGGCGGTGTTCATCAGGTGCAGCATGGGCGGCAACATGCGCGCGCAGCCCCGCCCCGTCAACAGAAATCGGCAGGGGCCACGGGGTCTTCAGGCCCGCGGCCGCGCCATCAGAAACCCCGCAATCGCCCCCACTACCCCGCCCAGCGGGGCCCAGAAGAAAAAGACCCCCATCATGTAAGCGCCTTCCGCCTGCGAGATCCGGGCGATATCCGCCAACAACACCCCCGCAGCAGCCACCGCGGCAAAAGCGATCACGAAACCCGTCAGCGTAAAGATAAGACGACGCATGCCAGCCTGCCCTGCAATGCCCGGTTCAGGGCGATAACAGTTGCAGCATAGCACAGCCCGGGCCCTTGGTGAATCCGCCAGCTTCGGCCGGCCCGGTTCCCGCAGCTTCATGCCAAGGGTGGAAGCAGCCGGCAGAACATGGCAAGACAGAACCCGAAGCGACCACAAGGGCAGAGGAGGTAGCGCATCATGGCGACGGGCTTTGGCAAGGGCTGCCATCTGCATCTTATCGACGGGTCAGCCTATATCTTCCGGGCCTATCACGCGCTTCCACCGCTTACACGCAAATCCGACGGCTTGCCGGTGGGTGCCGTTGCCGGCTTTTGCAACATCCTTTGGAACGAGATCACGAAATCCGGGCGCGAGGTGCCAACCCATATCGCCGTGGTCTTCGATTTTTCCTCCAAGACCTTCCGCAACGACATCTATGAAAAATACAAGGCCAACCGGCCCGAACCGCCCGAAGACCTTCGCCCCCAGTTTCCACTGACCCGTCAGGCCACCCGCGCCTTCAACGTTTCCTGCCTCGAAATCCCGGGGTTCGAAGCCGATGACATCATCGCAACGCTTGCCCGTCAGGCGGTCGAAGCGGGCGGCGAATGCACCATCATCTCGTCCGACAAGGATCTGATGCAACTGGTGGGCAATGGCGTGAAGATGCGTGACCCGATGAAAGACAAGGTCATCGGGGTCGATGAGGTGATCGAAAAGTTCGGCGTCCCCCCCGACAGGGTGGTGGACGTGCAGGCCCTTGCCGGCGACTCCGTCGACAACGTGCCGGGTGCGCCGGGCATCGGGCTGAAAACGGCAGCACTTCTGATCAACGAATACGGCGATCTGGAAACGCTCCTGTCCCGCGCCGATGAGATCAAGCAACCCAAACGGCGCGAGGCGCTGACCCAGAACGCCGATCTGATCCGCATTTCGCGCCGTCTGGTCAGCCTTGATGCCGAAGTGCCGCTGGATTTCGGGCTCGACAGCCTTGAAGTGAAGGAACCGGAACCTGAAACCCTGCTTGCCTTTCTGCAAGAGATGGAGTTCCGCACCCTGACGCGGCGGGTGGCCGAAAGGCTGAAGGTGGAGGCCCCGCCCGTAGCCGAAGGGGCCGCGTTCGGCGGTGGCGATGCCGCCCATGACGAACCCACAGGCACGCCGGACCACCCCCCCTTTGATCCCAGCCGCTATGAGGCAGTGACAGACCGCAGCGCGCTGGATCGCTGGATCGCGCTGATCCGGGAAACCGGCCATGTGGCGGTGGATACCGAAACCACCTCGCTGGACGAGATGAAGGCCGAACTCGTCGGCATCTCACTGTCGGTGGTGCCGGGCGAGGCCTGCTACATCCCGCTGGGCCACCGACAGGGCGGGGGTGATCTTTTCGGATCAAGCGATCTGGTTGCGGGCCAGCTTCCGATGGCAGAGGTTCTATCGGCGCTGAAACCCGTGCTGGAAGACCCCGCGATCCTGAAAATCGGCCAGAACATCAAGTATGACTGGAAGATCCTTGCCCGCCACGGCATCCGTATCGCGCCTTTCGATGACACCATGCTGATGTCCTATGCCATGCACGCCGGCCTTCATGGCCACGGGATGGACGGGCTTTCACAAACCTACCTTGGCCATGTGCCGATCCCGATCAAGCAACTGCTGGGGTCGGGCAAGGCGCAGATCACCTTTGACCGTGTGGCCATCGACGATGCCGTGAAATATGCCGCCGAAGACGCCGATATCACCCTGCGCCTGTGGCGGGCCTTCAAACCGCAACTTCACCGGGCGCAGGTCACGACCGTCTACGAAACCCTTGAACGCCCGCTGGTCAGCGTGCTGGCCGACATGGAAATGGCGGGGGTGAAGGTGGACCGTGACACGCTCTCGCGCATGTCCAATGCCTTCGCGCAAAAGATGGCGGGGCTGGAGGC
>JALQTL010000339.1 GCA_023260935.1 Paracoccaceae bacterium | reverse complement strand
CTTGGGGTTTTCGGCAAGAAGGGCCGCCGAAGACATCACCCTGCCGGGGGTGCAGAAGCCGCACTGAAGCCCGTGATGATCCTGAAACGCCTGCTGCACCACGCCAAGGCTGCCGTCGGCATTGGCCATGCCTTCGATGGTGCGCACATCGGCGCCTTCCAGATCCATCGCGAAAACGGTGCAGGACTTTACGGCCTTGCCATCCACATGCACCACGCAAGCCCCGCATTGCGAGGTATCGCAGCCGACATGCGTGCCCGTCAGCCCCAGCCCTTCGCGCAGATACTGCACCAGCAGCGTCCTGCCCTCTGCCTCGGCCGAAACGGGTTTGCCGTTCACGGTCATCGTGACTTTCGTCATTGGTTTCCTCCCTTGGAATTTCCCTAGGTACGTTGCCGGCCGGTTCAGCTGATCAAGCGCTTCAGCCAGCCTTTTTTCTTTTCACCTTCACCGCCTTCGGCCGTTTCGGCAACAGATTCGTCGTCTTCCCCCTCGGCCGGTCCCTCCACGGTCTGCTGGAAGCGGCTGAAGAATTCGTCGGCCATCTTCTTGGCAAAACCATCGATGATCCGGCTGCCAAGCTGGGCCAGCTTGCCCCCCACATTCGCCTCGACGTCATAGGAAAGCCGGGTGCCTTCGGGAATCGGGTCCAGCGTGACGGTGGCGCCGCCCTTGGCAAAGCCCGCAGGCCCGCCCTTGCCTTCACCGCTGATCGTGACCTTGCGGCCTTCGGTGATGTCCGACAGGCTGACAGCGCCCTTGAAGGTTGCCTTCACCGGGCCGACCTTCTGGGTCACGCTGGCCTCGAAGCCTTCTTCAGGGCTGCCGGTCACCTCGGTGCATCCGGGGATACATTCCTTCAGCACCTCGGGGTTCAGTAGGGCCGCCCAGACCACTTCGGGGCTGGCCTTGATCTCGCGGCTGTCAGACATCTGCATGGTATGGGTCTCCCTTGGATCGGCAGCTTAGGGCCCGTCGTGGCGCCCCGCTATGGAACATAAGTCGTAGGTCAGCGGTCGGGGGATATGGAACTGTGCCCGCACCAAAGCATAAAGCGCAGCCCCCCGTCCATCCTTCAGCGCCGCCGCGGGCAAAGCCGAGCCCGGCAGGCTGCCGGGGTACGGCCTGTCCCGCCACCGCATCGCCCCGGCCCCGGGAAACGCGCCATCCCCCTGCCCCCCGTTTGTGCCGCCTTTCATTCCCCATCAGCCATAGCGCCGGGCGAACGGTCAGGCCATTCGACCAAGGTGCAGGTCTGCCCGCGGCAGGGCGGCGGCGGCCTTCCCGCCTCTGGCCAGCGGCGCAGGCAAGCCTATCCAAGGCTGCTGAGAAAGACTTCCAGCGCGCGGGCATCGATGGGTTTCATCATCATCTCGATCCCGGCCAGCCGTGCCTGATGGCGCACATCGGGGCCGCGGTTGGCCGTGACCAGACGCGACGGCACATCGCCATGCCGCGCCCGCACCGCCAGAATGAAATCCACCCCCGTCATCCCGTCGCCCAACTGGTGATCGACCAGAAAGAAATCGGGCAGGATGCCCAGTTCCTCGATCAGCGCCAGGGCCTCTTCGGCCGATCCGGCATCCAGCACCGAAATGCCCCATTTTTCCAGCAACAGGCACATGGCGCGCCGCAGATCCTGATCGTTCTCGACCAGAAAGCCGATCTTGTCCTGCATCTGCGGGCGCGGTTCGGGCGGCCGCACTTCGGGGCGGATCATCGCCCCTTCGCTGCCATCGGCCAGCGGCACCTGCAACATGAAGCAACTGCCCCGACCCAGACGTGACGAAAGCCCCAGCGGATGCCCCAGCAGTGCGCAGGCACGTTCCACGATCGCAAGACCCAGCCCCATGCCTTCGCTGGCCGAGGCCCGGGCGTTCAGGCGGTGAAACTCCTTGAAGATATTGTCCTGCTCTTCCTCGGGGATGCCGGGACCGGTATCCCAAACCTCCAGCCGCAGGAAAGACCCGCGCTTCCGGGCGGCGACAAGGATGCGCCCCGACTGGGTATAGCGGATGGCGTTGCCGATCAGGTTTTGCAGGATACGCCGCAGATAGGCCGGGTCTGACATCACCAGCGCATCAACCGGGCGCAGCGTCAGCCGCAGCCCCTTGGCCGCCGCAAGGGCGCTGAATTCCTCTTGCAATTGCAGCAACAGCCGACCCAGCGAAACCTGCCCCACCGAAACCGCCGCCCGGCCCGATTCCAGCTTCGAGATATCCAGAAGCGCATCCAGAATGCCTTCGACCGACACCAGCGCATTCTGCGCCTTCACCAGCGCCTCATGCGCGCCTGAATCAATCGCCGCCCCGTCGATGGACGAAATGAACAGCTTGGCCGCCGACAAGGGTTGCAGCAGGTCATGGCTGGCCGCCGCCACAAAGCGCGACCGGCTGGCATTGGCCCGCTCGGCATTGGCCAGCGCGTCCTCCAGTTCCAGCGTGCGCTCCATCACCCGGGCTTCCAGCGTCTCGTTCGCGCGGCTCAGCGCCTCGATCGCCGCCCGTTCGGCGGTGACATCGGTAAAACTCATCACGAAGCCGGCATCGGGCATTTCCTGTGCAAAGACCGCAAGGATCAGATCCTCGCCCCGCCGCACCTCGAACGACAGCGGCGGCCGCCCCCGGCTGCCCTGCACCCAGGCATCCAGCATGGTATCGGTCATGCCGTCGGAAAAGGCGATTTCCGCGCGAAAGCGTTGCAGCAGATAGTCGAACGAGGCCCCCACCCGGAACCGCGCCATCGGAATGGCCAGCAATTGCCCCAGCCTTTCGTTCCACCCCACCAGCCGGGCCTCGGCGTCAAAGATCGACACGCCCTGATTGATATGGTCCAGCGTGGCGCGGATCATCCGGGCCTGATCATCCAGCATTTTCGAGCGTTCATGCCGTTCCGCCCGGATGATGTCGGTCACATCCGTCTGCAACACCACCGTCCCGCCATCGGCAGTGCGGTCCTCGCTGACCTGCACCCAGCGATCGCGGATCATGCGCAGGTTGAAGATCACATGGCGGTCCTGATGCCGGCGCCGGCGCTGCTCGGCCCAGTCTTCGGGGCGCTGGTTTTCGGGCAACGAGATGAAGCGCGACCGGCTGACCCGGTCGACATAATCGTCAAACCGCAGCCCCGGGCGCAGGTCGGCGCGGATATCCTCCATATGCATGCCGAAACGAGAGTTGCACAACACCAGCACATCGGCCGCGTTGAACAGCGCAAAGCCTTCGTTGATCGTCTCGATGGCGTTCGAAAGGTTCTGCCGCGCGGCCTCGGCCGACTGGTTCGCCTCGGCCAGACGGGCGTTGGATTCGTTCAGCAGGTCCAGTGCATGTTCCAGATCGCGCGTGCGGTCGCGGACCTGATCCTCCAGCATTGCCGCGCGCTGGAAATGGGCATAGGCGGCACCGCTGTCATCGGTGGCCTGTTCCACCCGACGCATCAGCACATCGGCGATGGTCAGCAGCTTTTCCAGCTGGCGCTGCGGCGGATCGGCCGGATTGATCAGCGTGCTGATCATTCCCCCCCCTCTGGCGGATAGATCGCAACCCCGGTCATGGTCTGGTTCACATGCATGGAATTCCACTGTTCGCCATAGGTCGAAAAGCCTACCACCCGATGATCGCGCAAGACCTTGGACAAGGCACCGTATTTCTGCTTTTCCAGCGCTTCCATCCGGCGCAGGATGCA
>JALQTL010000321.1 GCA_023260935.1 Paracoccaceae bacterium | reverse complement strand
TCATTAGAATACGCGCACTTAACTAAGGAAATCATTATGAAAGCGCCTGAGCTTCTTTCGCCTGCCGGTACGTTACGCAATATGCGCTACGCCTATGCGTATGGCGCGGATGCGATCTATGCGGGTATGCCTCGCTACAGTTTGCGTGTGCGTAATAATGATTTTCTAGAAGATAATTTGCGTACCGGTATTGCGGAAGCGCATGCGCAAGGTAAGCAGTTCTTTGTAGCAACCAATGCGATGCCGCATGGTGCCAAGTTAAAAACCTTTTTAGATGATATCGAGCCAGTTATCGATATGGGTCCTGATGCGCTGATCTTCGGGCAGTTCTGCCAGCGCCTCTTCATCGGCGACCGAGCGCCACAGGAATTCGGGCACGCCCTTTTCCTTGACCTTCTTCAGCCGCGCCGGCACGCCTGCCTTGCGGAAATACTTCTGCGCCAGAACATCGCTTGCAACCTGACTCCAGCCTTCGGGAACCTCTACCGCGTCGTTGCGGAACACAACGGTGCCATCGGGATTGCGGATTTCAGAGGTGGTGGTGGTAAAGGCCATCGCGCCATAGGCGCCGGTCGCTTCGGTTGTGAACTTGCGCTCGATCTTCATCTGCCCCGTCCTTGCTGTTTGCGGCCCCGGTTGAACTCCGGTTCGGCCGTCTGATCCTAACTGTCCCGGTCGCCCCCGGGCGCGGAAAGGCCAACAAGAAACCCTGCCCTGCCCCCATTCGGGTGCAAGACGGCATCGGCGTGAACCGCCAGCCTTTTTCTGGTTTTCTTCGTCCCCTCCCGCAAGACACAAGATTTAGTGTCCCCTCGGGCTGCCTTGTCAAACTGTCGTAATCTTCCGGGGGGATCAACGGATTTTTTTGCGCTTTGGAAAGTTTTTCGGTCTTGACCTGTTCGCGGGGTGATCACGCCCGCGTTAACACTCGATTCAGGTTGACACCCCCCCTGTGCGCAAGTCTTGGGATAAGCCGGGGGATGAGCGGTTGAGAAGTGCCGAATTCCCCTTGGGATCAGCAGACTTGTGGGGCAGCGTTCAGAATTTGTCTGAAATTCCTGACAGTTCGCGGCTCAGGCCCGGCGGTTGATCAGCACGATTCCCGCCGCCACCAGCCCCGCCGCCACCAACAGCGGGACTGTGACCGGTTCGCCATAGATCAAGCTGCCAAGTGCAATGGCAAAGATCGGCGTCAGGAAGGAAAACGATGCCACCGTGGCCGAGGGATAGACAGACAGCAGCCACAGCCAAAGCGCAAATCCCCCCGCGACAACTATGGAGGATTGAAACAACAACCCCCAGATATGGTATACCGTCAGTTCGCGGATCAGCGGCCCGAACAGCGGCGCCGCCAGCAGCAACAGGGGGCCGGAAACCAGCACCATCCAGAAAAGCTGCATTTCCGCGCCAGCGTCGCGCAGCCGCGATGCCTTGGCCAGAAAGGCCGTTCCTGCCCAGCCAAGAGCAGCCGCAAGGGCCAGCAGATCGCCCGCCAGCGACCCGCCGCTGCCCGGCTGGCGGATCAGGATGGCAATCGCCGCCCCGGCAAAGGCCAGCAACAGACCCGCCGCCCGCAGCGGGGTGATGCGTTCCCCGGGCAGCCCGAAATGGGCCATCAGCGCCAGCCACAGCGGCATGGTATAGAAGATGACACTGGCCCGCCCCAGCGCCGTCAGATCCAGCGCAAGGAACAGGCACAGGAATTCGCCCGCAAAGACCGCGCCCATGGCCAGCCCCGGGGCCAGATGCTCGCGCCGCAGCCGGGGCGGGCGGCCGCGCCACCGCAGCCACAGCCCCACGAAGACCACCGCCAGTGCAGATCTCAGCCCGGCAAAGAAAACCGGCTGAAGGCCCGCATTCACCTCGATGATGACCACCTGATTGATCGCCAGAAGCAGCGTCACCCCGATCAGCGCCCCGGTCCCTGCCCCGTCAAGCCTGTCTTTCTTCATCGGATGCCGCCCCTTTAACTGTCGCGCCAAGCTGTGACCCTGCGCGCGCGCCCGGTCAAGGCCGGGGCTGCGGGCGGGGAACCGGGGGAAATGGGACGGTGCTTTCCCCGTTGACGGATGCCCCGTGACCGGGAAACCTGCCAAGGCTCCGGCTTTTCTGGCCCGCAGCTTGAGGAAGGTGCCATGAGTTTGATCGAGACATTGACGAAAGTTGCCATCGGGATTGCGGTGGCCAAGGGCGTGCAGACCATCACGCAAAGCCGCACAACCACCACAACAACGCGCAGCACGGGCGGTGCCACGGCGGGCAAGCCTGCCCGGCGATCCCCCGGCACCGGGCGCAGCTATCGTGCCGATCCCGGCAGCCTTGGCGGGATCATGGATGAAATCATGGGGGCAGGCCAATCTTCGGGCCGCGCGTCTGGTGGCCCTGCCCGGGCCCGCACCGGCAACGGGACGCGGCTTGACGATCTGTTTGGCAGCACCCGGTCCACCAGCCGCAGCCGCAAGGCAGCCCCGAAAGGCGGGCTGGAAGACCTGCTGGCCGGGGCTTCGGGTGCCGGCTCGCTGGGCGATTTGCTGGGGGCCGTTCTGGGCGGCACCACGGCGGCGGGGGGTGCGCTTGGGGGCGCCCTGGGTGGCGGCGGTGCCCGCACCCTGCCGCCCGGCACGCAGCGCGAACTGGAAGCGGCGGTTCTGTTGCGGACGATGATCATGGCGGCCAAGGCCGATGGCAAGCTTGATCAGGCTGAAAAGACCCGCCTGATGGAAGCGGTGGGCAATGCCACCCGGGCCGAGATTGACTTCATCAACAAGGAGCTTTCGGCGCCGATGGATATCGAGGGGCTTTTGCACGACATCCCCCGCGGGATGGAGGAGCAGGCCTATACCGTTTCGCTGATGGCGATCGATCTGGATCAGCGGGCCGAGGCGGAATACCTGCACCAGCTTGCCTCTGGTCTGGGCCTTGAACCGGCCGAGGTGAACGAAATTCACGACCGCGCCGGTGCGCCGCGCATTTATGACTGACCTTCCGGGTGGCGCTGTCCGCGCCACTCGGCTAAAGCGTCGAAAAAACACGGACGCGACCCATGACCGACATCATCGCCCGCTGCGAAGCCAAAGGCCTGCGGATGACAGAACAACGCCGCACCGTTGCGCGCGTGGTGGGCGAGGCTGAAGATCACCCCGATGTCGAAGAGCTTTACGCCCGCGCCTCGGGTCTGGACCCGCGCATTTCGCTGGCCACCGTCTATCGCACCGTCAAGCTTTTCGAAGAGGCGGGAATTCTGGAAAAGCTGGAATTCGGCGATGGCCGCGCGCGCTATGAAGATGCCGAGCGGGACCACCACGACCATCTGATCGACGTGAACACCGGCGAGGTGATCGAATTCGTCGATCCCGAGATCGAGGCCTTGCAGGAACGGATCGCGGCCCGGCTGGGCTACAAGCTGATCGGGCACCGGCTGGAACTTCTGGGCGTCCCTATAAAAAAGCCCGTGCGGTGATGGCAGCAGCCTTGCCACAGGCCCGCGACAACAGCCGCGACAATACCAGGGGCGCGCTTCTGATGGTCGGCTCGATGCTGGCCTTCGCCTTTGAAGACCTGTTCCTGAAACGCGCGGCCATGGCGCTGCCGCCCGGTCAGGTGGTGGCGATGATCGGGGCGGCGGGCGCGCTGTGCTTCTGGGCCATCGCAGCGGCGCGGGGCCAGCCGATCCTGCACCGCGATGCGCTTTCGGCCCCTGCCCTGATCCGGTCGCTTTCCGAAGCCGGGGCGACAATGCTGTATATCACCGCCCTTGCGCTGATCCCGTTGACAACGAATGCGGCGCTGCTGCAAGCCTCGCCGCTGGCGGTGACGATGGTCGACGGCGACCCTCGGTACGACGGCATCTGGTACAACGACGTCGTCCTCACCGGGACCGCCGGCACGGTCCGCATCCCGGCGTGGACGTTCCGAGGTCAGAACGGTCTGCCGTCGCCGGGATTCACGCTGCGCGGCGAACCGCGGGGCGCTCGCCCGATCGCGGCGAACCAGCGAATCGAGCTGCAGGTGGTCGGCGCC
>JALQTL010000307.1 GCA_023260935.1 Paracoccaceae bacterium | reverse complement strand
GCGCCATGCCGCAACGACCATATGTGATCGACCAGATGATCAGCGCCAAGGCGATTGCCGCGCGGGTCGAGGATCTGGCGCGCGACATTACCCGCCATTTCAGCGGCACCGACAAGCTGGTTGTGGTGGGGCTGCTGCGCGGGTCTTTCGTCTTCATCGCCGATCTGGTGCGCGAAATCGACCTGCCGGTGGAGGTCGATTTTCTTGAGGCCTCCAGCTATGGCGATGCGCTGCATTCCAGCCGCGAGGTGCGCATCCTGAAGGATCTGCGGGGCGAAATCGCGGGGCGCGACGTGCTGGTGGTGGAAGATATCGTCGACACCGGCTTCACGCTGACCCATGTGATCCGCCTGCTACAGGCACGCGAACCCGCCCGGCTGAAGGTCTGCGCGCTGCTGGACAAGCCGTCGCGGCGCGAGGTGCCGGTAAAGGCGGACTGGACAGGGTTTGAAATTCCCGACGAATTCGTCGTGGGCTACGGGATCGATTTCGCGCAGCGCAACCGCAACCTGCCCTATATCGGCAAGGTCCGCTTCACCGACGGGGAAGGGGCGTGACAACCACATGACAACCACTTGGCTGCTGCGGATGGCGCGCTGGCTGCGCCATCCACCTTCGCCGCAGCGGGTCAGGCTGGTGCTGGCGGTAATCGGCATCTGTCTTGTCATCTTCGGGTTCGAGGCGATCTGGGGCTGGCCCGATGCCCTGACGCCAGAGCGGATCCGCCCGCAGCCCTGACGGGCGAGCGGGGGGGGGGCGCCTGCGACGCAGCCGGCCAAGCAAGACGTGCCAAAAGCCTTTTACCGCGCTACCATGGGCTTGCGAACAGGCAACGGAGGGCCGGTTGATGCGGCGACTTGGAATGCTGATGCTGTCGGCCGCGCTGGTCGGTCTGGCAAGCTACTGGCTGATCACCATGCCCCACGGCAGTTCGGGCGAAGATCTGGCGGGCCTCTCGGGCGATCCGGTGGCGGGAAAGACGGTCTTTGTTGCTGCGGGCTGCGCCTCTTGCCACACCGCCCCGGGCGCGGGCCCGGCGGATCCGCCGCTGCTTGCCGGCGGGCAAAGTTTTCCCTCTGCCTTCGGCACCTTCCTTGCCCCGAACATCTCTTCCGATCCTGACGCGGGTATCGGGAAGTGGTCGTTGCGCGATCTGGCCAATGCGGTGCAGCACGGCATCTCGCCCAAAGGGGCGCATTACTTTCCCGTGTTGCCCTATTGGTCCTATCAGCGGATGACGCCGCAAGACATGGCCGATCTTTATGCCTATGTGATGACGCTGCCCGCCGATGCCACCCCCAGCCAGCCGCATCAGGTGGCCTTTCCCTTCAACATCCGGCGCAATCTGGGTGGCTGGAAGTTCCTGAACATGCAGCCCGATTTCGTGGTGACCGACGTGGCGACCGAAGCCGAGATCCGCGGCCGCTATATCGCCGAGGCGCTGGCCCATTGCGGCGAATGCCACACCCCGCGCGATGCGCTTGGCGGGCTGGATGTCACCCGCTGGCTGGCCGGGGCGCCCAATCCCTCCGGGCCGGGCAGCGTGCCCAATATCACCCCCGCCAAGCTGACATGGTCCGAAGACGAGATCGTGGAATACCTGACCAGCGGCTTCACGCCGGAATATGATTCGGTTGGCGGGCACATGGCGCATGTGGTGGAAAACATGTCCCGCCTGCCCGAAGAAGACCGCCGCGCCATAGCCGCCTATCTGAAAAAAGTGCCGCCCGTGCAATGACGGGGGGCCGATTGGTCACGGAGATAGCCCGATGGCCATGCGGGCAAGTCCGGACGCGTCTGATTTCCGGGCGATTATCGGCCGGTTTCCCGCCGTAAGGGTGCAAAAGGTCAATCGCGCAGCGAGCGCGCAAGAAGTTCAAGCGCATGGCGCACGGTGGCCGCCCGCACCTCGGCCCGGCCGATGGCCCCGAAGTCAACCGTTTCGGTGATCGTTCGGTCAGGGGTGGCAAGGCCAAAGCAGACCCGGCCTTCGGGCTTGAACTCTGATCCGCCGGGGCCGGCGATGCCCGTCACCGCCACCGCCACCCCCGCGCCAGAGCGCTGCAAGGCGCCCCCCGCCATTTCGCGCGCCACCATCTCGCTAACCGCGCCGTGCTGGTCCAGCGTTTCCGGGCGCACCCCCAGCATCTGCAACTTGGCCGCGTTGGAATAGGTGACAAAGCCGCGGTCAAAGACATCGGATGACCCCGGCACATCCGTCAGCGCGGCAGCAATCATCCCGCCGGTGCAGCTTTCGGCGGTGGCGATCATCACGCCTGCCCTGCGGGCAAGGTCAAGCACATCGGCCGGCTTCGTCATCGCATCAGCACCCCATGCGCAAGGCCCGCGGCAACGATCGTCAGTATCCCCGCGAAAAGGCCCGCCCAAAGATCATCCAGCATCACCCCCGGCGCATCGCCCCGGCGGTCGGCCCGGCCCACCAACCAGGGTTTCCAGATATCGAACAACCGGAAGAACAGGAAAGCCGCCACCCAGCCCGGATAGGCCGCAAGCCACCACCCCTCCATCCCGCGAGACCAGAAGGCGGCGGCGGGAAACAGCAGGGCCAGCCATTGCCCGGCCACCTCATCGATGACGATCTCTCCCGGGTCTTCGCCGGGGCGGTCGCGCAGGGCCTGACCGCAGGCCCAGAAGCCAAGCGCCGTCACCGCCAGCGTGGCCAGAACCAGCGCCGGGAAACCCAGGACATGATCGATCAGCAGCCCGGTGGCGATGGCTGCGGCACTGCCCCATGTGCCCGGCGCGGGGCGCAGAAGGCCGACATAGCCAAAGGTGGTGATGGCGCGGATCATGCCCGCACCAGCGCGGCGGTGGCCATGGCGGCGATCCCTTCCTCGCGCCCCGTGAAGCCAAGCCGTTCCGAGGTGGTGGCCTTGACGCTGATCCTGTCCACATCGACCCCCATGATCGCGCCAAGCGCCGCCCGCATGGCCCCCTGATGCGGTCCGATCTTGGGGCGTTCGCAGATCAGCGTCACATCGCAATTGGCCAGAACAAAACCGCGCGCTGCCACCCGGCCCATGGCGTGACGCAGGAAGATATGGCTTTCCGCCCCCTTCCATTGCGGGTCGCTGGGGGGGAAATGCACGCCGATATCGCCTTCGGCAAGGGCGCCATAGATGGCATCGGTCAGCGCATGCATGCCCACATCGGCATCGGAATGGCCCAGAAGCGCAGAGCTGTGCGCCACTTTCACCCCGCAAAGCCAGACGTGATCCCCCGGTGCAAAGGCATGCACGTCAAAGCCGTTGCCCAAGCGGATATCCATGCCGCGTCCCTTCAGGATTGCCTCGGCCCGCGCGAAATCGCCGGGAAAGGTCAGTTTCAGATTATCTTCGTCGCCCGCCACGATGGCAACTGCAAGCCCTGCCGCGCGCGCCACCTCTACATCATCGGCAGCTTCGCCGGCATGGGCCCGATGGGCGGCAAGGATGGCATCGAAGCGAAACCCCTGCGGGGTCTGCGCCCGCCACAGGCCGGTCCGGTCTGCCGTGCCTTCCACCCGTTCAGCCCCGCGCCACAGTGCATCGGTCACCGGCAGGGCAGGGGCCGCGGCGGGGTGATCTTCCAGCGCCGCCAGCACACGGGCTGTCACCGCGCGCGGCAGCAAGGGGCGCGCGCCGTCATGCACCAGAACCCGGGTGATGCCCTTGTCCGCCAGCCATTCCAGCGCATTGCGCACCGATTGCGCCCGGGTCTCTCCACCCTCGACAAGCGGCAGGCCAAAGTCTTCGGCCCGTGCCCGGTCAGCCGGGTTGATGACCAGCACCAGCAGATCGACCTGGCCTTGCAGCGCGGCGATGGTATGGGCCAGCACCGGCATGCCGGACAGCATCTGCCACTGCTTTGGCAAATCCCCCCCGGCCCGGGTGCCCCGGCCTGCGGCAACGATGATGGCGGCGGTGGTCATGGAAACCTCATGCGTCATTGATTAATGCAGGGGGCCGTCTTGCGCAACGTGGCGAGAAATCCGGCATCAATGCACAATTTTTGTGCATTGCCGGTTTTTCAGACGTTCACGGGCGGTTGTGAATTTGTTATCTCGGCCGGACAGGGTTAGCTGGACCCCAGGCGCACAAGGATTAGGCAATTGCCCATCTCGCTCGACTCGCTCTCCATCGATCCACCGGTGCTGCTGGCACCTTTGGCGGGGATCACCGATCTGCCGTTCCGGCGGATGGTGGCGCGATTTGGCGCAGGCCTTGTGGTTTCCGAGATGATCGCCAGCGAAGACATGGTCAATGCAAAGCCCCAAGCCCGCGCCAAGGCAGAGCTTGGCTTTGGCGAGGCCGCGACCAGCGTGCAGCTTGCCGGCCGCGATGCCCGCCTTCTGGCCGAGGCCGCGCGCTATGCCGAAGGGCAGGGCGCGCGGATCATCGACATCAACATGGGCTGCCCGGCCAAGCGGGTGACGGCCACGGGCGGCAATGGCGCCTGCGGGTCGGCGCTGATGCGCGAACCCGACCTGGCGATCCGCCTGATCGAGGCTGTGGTGGGCGCGGTGACGGTGCCGGTCACGTTGAAAACCCGGCTGGGCTGGGACAGCGATTGCCTGAATGCCCCCGATCTGGCGGCCCGGGCCGAAGCGGCCGGCGTGCGCATGGTCACCATCCACGGCCGCACGCGCAACCAGTTCTACAAGGGCTGCGCCGACTGGGCGGCCATCCGCGCGGTGAAAGAGGCTGTCACCATTCCGGTGATTGCAAATGGCGATATCATCGATGCCGCCACAGCGCGGCAGGCGTTGCAGCTTTCCGGGGCGGACGGGGTGATGGTGGGGCGCGGGGCGCAAGGGGCGCCGTGGCGGCTGGCCCAGATTGCCCATGCCCTGTTCGGCACGCCGGCGCCCCGCGTCCCCACAGGGGCAGACCTGGCCGATCTGATCATCGACCATTACGACGCCCAGCTTTCCTTCTATGGTCGCGAACTGGGGCTGAAGACCGCGCGCAAGCACCTGTCGTGGTATCTGGAGGAAGCCGGCGCCCTGACGCACCGGGCCGCCATCCTGACCTCGGACGACCCGGGCCAGGTGATGCGCCTGATCCGCGCCAGCCTTTGCGATCCCGGAAAGGCCGCCGCATGAACCCCTATCGCATGCCCTATCCGGTGCCGGGGGTGATCTGGGCCAGCCTGCCCATCCCCGCCATCCTGATCGGGCCCGATGGCCGCATCACCGAAGTGAACCCCGCGGGCGAGATCTTTCTGAACCTGTCCAGCAAGGCCCTGATCGGCCAGCCCGCCTTTGACCGGCTGGCAATCGACGCGCCGATGGAAGAGGCATTGGCCCGCGCCCGGGCGAACCAGTCGCCGATCTTCATCAACGATGTCGATGTTACCACCGGCGAACGCGCCCCGGTGCAGTGCAACCTTCAGATCGCCCCCATGCATGACAATGCCGATTTCGTCATGCTTCTGATGAACCCGCGCGATATTGCCGACAGGCTGGGCCGCTCGATGAGCGTCAAGTCGGCTGCGAAATCGGCGATCGGCATGGCCGAGATGCTGGCGCATGAGATCAAGAACCCGCTGGCCGGCATTTCCGGCGCCGCACAGCTTTTGTCGATGAGCCTGAGCGCCGAAGACCGCGAGATGACCGATCTGATCGTCGAGGAAACGCGCCGCATCGTGAAGCTGCTGGAACAGGTGGAACAGTTCGGCAATCTGCGCCCGCCCGAACGGCGCGCGGTCAATATCCACGATGCGCTGGACCGGGCGCGCAAATCCGCGCTGATGGGCTTTGCCGCCCATATGCAGATCATCGAGGATTATGACCCGTCGCTGCCGCCCACATTCGCCGACCCCGACCAATTGATGCAGGTGTTTCTGAACCTGATCAAGAACGCGGCCGAGGCCTGCCGCACCTCGGGGGGGACGATCCGGCTGCACACCTTCTATGACCTGTCGCTGCGGCTGCGGCGCAAGCAGGGCGGGCCTTCGGTTCTGCCGCTGAACATCGAAATCATCGATGACGGCCCCGGCATCTCTCCGGAAATCGCCAATGAGATCTTTGAACCCTTCGTCTCGGGCCGCGAAAACGGCACCGGGCTTGGGTTGGCGCTCGTCTCGAAAATCATTTCCGACCACGAAGGCTGGATACAGGTGGATTCGGTGCCCGGCCGCACCGTCTTTCGCGTTTCCTTGCCCGTGGCCCCGAAGACCATGGAGGCTGACTGATGGACGGCACCGTTCTGGTGGCAGATGACGACCGCACGATCCGAACCGTGCTGACACAGGCCCTGACGCGGGCGGGATGCAAGGTGCATGCCACCTCTTCCCTGATGACGCTGATGCGCTGGGTGGAAGAGGGCAAGGGCGATCTGGTGATTTCCGATGTCATCATGCCCGATGGCAATGGGCTGGATGCCTTGCCCCGCATCGGCAAGATGCGGCCGGGCCTGCCCGTCATCGTGATCTCGGCCCAGAATACCATCATGACGGCAATTCAGGCGGCCGAGGCGGAAGCGTTTGATTATTTGCCCAAACCCTTTGACCTGCCCGATCTGATGAAACGGTCGGCCAAGGCGCTGGAACAGAAACGGCGGATGCCGAAGGCGGCGGTCATCCCCCCGCGCGAGGCGGGCGATGACCTGCCTCTGGTGGGCCGCACCCCGGCGATGCAGGCGCTGTATCGGCTTGTCGCGCGGGTGATGAATACCGATCTGGCGGTGTTGATCACCGGCGAAAGCGGCACGGGCAAAAGCCTGATCGCCCGCGCGATCCACGATTTTTCCGACCGGCGCACCGCGCCCTTCGTGGTGGCGCAGGCCTCTGACCTTCAGGGCGTCGACGGGCCATCGAGCCTGTTGCAGCGGGCCAGGGGCGGCAGCATCGTCTTTGACGAAGTGGCCGATTATGACGAGGATGCACAGGCCCGGATCGTGCGTCTGCTGGACATGATGGGCGACAGCGCGCCCCGGGTGATGGCGACCAGTCAGGTCGATCTTTCGCAGCGCATGGAATCGGGCACCTTCCGGCAGGATCTGTATTACCGCCTGTCGGGCGTCACGCTGCATGTGCCGTCGCTGCGCGAACGGGTGGATGACATCCCGCTTCTGGCCGATCACTTCCTTGCCAAGGGCGAGCGCGAGACGGGAAACCTGCGCCGGCTGTCCCCTGACGCGCGCGATCTGGTGCGCAGCTACAGTTGGCCCGGCAATGTGCGCCAGCTTGAAAATACACTGAAGCGCCTGATGGTCACCGCGACCGAGGTGGAAATCAGCCGGGCAGAGGTCGAATCGGTTCTGGGCAACCAGCCGGCGATGGAACCCTTGCGCGGCGGGGGCGATGGCGAAAAGCTTTCGGCCAGCGTGGCGCGGCACCTGAAACGCTACTTCGATCTGCACGGCGGCCAATTGCCCCCGGCCGGGGTTTACCAGCGGATTCTGAAGGAAGTCGAACTGCCGCTTATCGAAATCGCGCTGGATGCCACTGCGGGCAATCAGGCAAAATGTGCCGATCTTCTGGGCATCAACCGCAATACCTTGCGTAAAAAGATCACCGATCTCGATATCCGCGTGACTCGGCGGCGCAAGCTGATGTAAAAGCGCAACATCAGTCGTGACACCGACGCCGCATTGCGGGCGGGTCGCGGGATGGGGCAGGGGCCCGATTATTGCGGGCCCACATCAGGGATTTGAAATTGGCGCAGCGCAGTTTCAGCACAGGCGCCGGCGGCGTGGCCTGGGACCGATTGCTGCGGCTTCGCCGGCAGCGCCGGGTTCAGACGGCCATGACCTTTGGGCTGGTCTTTCTGGGGCCCGTGCTGGCGGTGGCAACCTTTCTGGCGCTGGGGCCGTTCAATCAGGGGGCGGCCAGCCCCTTGCTGCGGCTGGTGCTGCTAGCGGACCTTGTCTACACGCTGGTGGTGGCCACGCTGGTTCTGGCGCGCGTGGCGCGGCTGGTGGCGGACCGGCGCAGCCAATCGGCCGGGTCGCGGTTGCACCTGCGGCTTTCGGGCGTCTTTGCGCTGGTGGCGTTGGTGCCGACGGTTCTGGTGGCCGTCTTTGCCGTTCTTACGGTGAATATCGGGCTTGAGGGCTGGTTCTCCGACCGTGTCCGCTCTGTCGTGGGCACATCGCTTTCCGCCGCCGAAGCCTATGAAAAGCAGAGCCGCGACGATCTGATCGAAGATGCGCAGGCGCTGGCCAACTACCTGAACGTCACCAAGCAATCGACCTTCTTTCTTCAGGACGATCAGCTTCGCCCACTGCTGACGCAGGGCCAGTCGGCCGTTCAGCGCGGCCTGAAGGAGGCCTTTCTGATCGACGGGGCGGGAGAACTGAAAACCCGGGGGGAACGGTCCTATCTGTTCGATTTCGAACAGCCCGCACCGGCAGACCTGACGCGCGCGCGGACCGAGGGGCCCGTCGTCATCGAGGATTGGGCCAATAACGAATTTCGCGCGCTGGTGCATCTGGATGCCTTTGCAGACCGCTACCTCTATGTCAGCCGGGTGGTGGACGGGCAGTTGCTTTCGCTGCTGGATGACACGCAGGAAACGGTGCGGCTGTATAACCAGCTTGAATCGGAACGCGGCCGGGTGCTGTTCAACTTCGGTCTGATCTACCTTGGCTTTGCCATCATCCTGATCCTTGCCGCGGTCTGGCTGGGCTTGTGGTTTGCCGAACGCCTGTCGCGCCCCGTGGGCAGGCTTGCGGGGGCGGCGCAGCGGGTGGGCGGCGGCGATCTGGACGTGCAGGTGACCGAGGAGGAGG
>JALQTL010000284.1 GCA_023260935.1 Paracoccaceae bacterium | reverse complement strand
GGTAAGGCCGGGGCCATGCAACGCCAAATTGGGGCTGAAATGGGCGTCACAGCCCCGTCACTGCCCGAAGACGGGCAGCAGATCAACATGTCGCCCATCAATCACCACTTTTCCGGCGTGTTCGAAATTCACCGTGATGCGCCCGCCGATGTTGGACTGCACCTGACCAAGGCCCCAGTCGGGCTGCGTCGGGTGGCGCACCATCATACCCGGTTCCAGTAATGCGTTCATCCGTTCCACCGCTCCGCCTCAGGACAAGCCATGACTGAAAGACCCGATCTTGCCGCCCTCATGGGCTCTCGCATGTGCCACGATCTTATCAGCCCGATCGGCGCCATCGGCAATGGGGTGGAACTGCTTTTGATGGATGGCGTCTCGCGCAGCCCTGAGATGGCGCTGGTGCTGGACAGCGTGACCCATGCCAATGCCCGCATCCGCTTTTTCCGCATCGCCTTTGGCGTTCCCGGCCATGCCGACCATCTGATTTCAGGCGCCGAAGTCACGTCGGTGCTGAATGATGTCACCCGCGGCGGGCGGCTCAGCATCAGCTGGTCCGCTCCCGACCGGCTTTCGCGGCGCGAGGCGAAGGTGGCCTTCCTGATCATGATGTGCCTTGAAAACGCCCTGCCCCATGGCGGTCAGATCAGCTTTGAACGGGGCGAAACGCGCTGGGTAATCCGCGGCGTGGCAGACCGCATCACCATCACCCAATCGCTCTGGGACATGCTGGCCAACCCGTCGCTACACCCAGAGATCGGGCCCGCTCAGGTTCAGTTCGCCCTGCTTCGCGAAGAACTGGCCCGGCAGCACCGGCGCCTGACGGTCGAAATCCGCGATGGCGAAGTGAAGCTCAGCTTCTGAAACCCAAGCACCGGGCTGCAATTTGGCGGCCGCCTAGGCCCGGCAGGTGCCGTCGCCCGTGACCAGATACTTGAAGCTGGTCAGCTGTTCGGCCCCTACCGGTCCGCGGGCATGCATTTTGCCGGTCGCGATCCCGATCTCTGCCCCCATGCCGAATTCGCCACCATCAGCGAATTGCGTGCTGGCATTTCTCATCAGGATGGCACTGTCCAGCCGCTGAAAGAACCGCGCTGCCGCGACATCGTTCTCGGTCAGGATGCTTTCGGTATGCTGGCTGCCATAGCGGCGGATATGGGCAATCGCCCCGTCCACGCCATCAACAAGCTTCGCGGCAATGATCATGTCCAGAAACTCGTGCCCGAAGTCCGCCTCGGCCGCCGGCACGGTTCCCGGAATATCGCGCAGCGTACCCTCGGCCCGCACCTCTACCCCTGCCCGGATCAGATCTTCGATCAGCACAGACCCATGCCGGGCAAAGAACTGCCGGTCGATCAGCAGACATTCCGCCGCCCCACAGATGCCCGTGCGCCGGGTCTTGGCATTCAGCACCACACGGCGGGCCTTTTCCAGATCCGCGTCCGCATCAACATAAACATGGCAGATGCCTTCCAGATGGGCAAAGACGGGCACCCGCGCCTCCGATTGCACCAACCCCACCAGCCCCTTGCCCCCGCGCGGCACGATCACATCGATCCACGCAGTTGCCCGCAACATCTCGGCCACCATCGCCCGATCCCGCGTGGGAATGATCTGGATCGCCGCTTCCGGCAAACCGGCCGCGCGCAACCCTTCCACCATGCAGCCATGGATCGCGGCCGAGGAATGGAAGCTTTCACTGCCCCCCCGCAGGATCACGGCATTTCCCGCCTTTAGGCACAGCCCGCCCGCATCGGCCGTAACATTGGGGCGCGATTCATAGATCACCCCCACCACCCCAAGCGGGGTTGCCACGCGCTGGATGTGCAGGCCCGTAGGCCGGTCCCACTCCGCCAGAACCCGGCCTACCGGATCGGGCTGCTCGGCGATGGCGCGCAGGCCATCAACCACCCCGCGCAGACGGCCCTCATCCAGCCGCAACCTGTCCATCATGGCGGGAGACAGGCCCTTTTGCTGGCCATAGGCCATGTCCAGGGTGTTTTCATCCATGATCGATTGCCGGCGCTGCCAGACGGCCTCGGCCGCACCGATCAGGGCGGCATGCTTGCGCTCGGCCGAGGCATAGGCAAGCTCGGCAGCCGCTGCGCGCGCCCTGCCCCCGATCTCTGCCAACGCGGCCGCGTAATCCATGCCCATCACCCCACCCTCAGCCTTGTTGCGCCAGGGCCCTTCATCTTGGCCCAAATACTCATTCTTCTGCCGTCAGATCACCATGTCATCCCGGTGGATCAGCGCGGCACGGCCCTGATAGCCCAGAATTGCAGCGATATCGCCAGACCTGTGGCCCGCAATCGCCTTTGCCTCGGCGCTGGTATAGCGGACCAGCCCCTTTCCCAGAACCGTGCCGTCGGGCGCCAGAATGGCCACGGGCTCGCCCCGGCCAAAGCTTCCACCGACCCGGGTCACCCCGGCCGGCAGCAGGCTCTTGCCAGCCTTCAGCGCGCTGACGGCCCCGGCATCCAGCACCAGCTCCCCCTTGGGTTTCATCGCGTTGATCCAGCGCTTGCGGGCCAGTTGGGGGTCACCATGCGCCACGAACCATGTTCGCGCCGCACCGTTTTCCAGCGCCTTCAGCGGCCTGAGGATCGATCCTTCCATGATCGCCATGGCGCATCCGCCCGCCACGGCCGTCTTGGCGGCCATCAGCTTTGTCTTCATCCCGCCCTTCGACAGGCCGGAAATCGGATCGCCCGCCATTGCCTCGATCTCTGGCGTGATCGTCTCGACCAGATCGAAGCGCTGCGCCGTCGGGTCTTCCTTCGGGTTGGCGGAATAAAAGCCATCCACATCCGACAGCAGGATCAGCTGATCCGCCCCCACCGTCACCGCAATCTGCGCGGCCAGCCGGTCGTTATCGCCAAAACGGATTTCATCGGTGGCCACCGTGTCATTCTCGTTCACGATGGGAACGACGCCCAGCCCCAGCAGCGTTTCCATTGTCGCGCGGCTGTTCAAATAGCGCCGGCGATCCTCGGTATCCTCCAGCGTCACCAGAACCTGTGCGGTGGTGATGCCATGGGGCGCCAGCACCTCTTCATAAGCCCGCGCAAGCCGGATCTGCCCCACGGCAGCAGCAGCCTGCGATTGTTCCAGCGTCAGGGTGCCTTCGGGCAGGCCCAGCACCTTGCGCCCCAGCGCGATCGACCCGGATGACACGATCACCACATCAGCGCCACGCACCTTGGCCTCGGCCACATCCATCGCAAGGGCCGAAAGCCATCCCTGCTTCAGCCCGGCCTTGCGATCCACCAGCAGGGCAGAGCCGATCTTGATGACAAGCCGCCGCGAATCGCGCAACTCAGGCGCGGCCGCGGCTTTGTTCGGCGTCTGGGGGTTCAGGGCTGCCAAGGCCCGCTCTCCTCTTTCGGTGCCTGATCCTGGATCACGGCATAAAGCGCGCGCAGCACCTCGGTCAGGCCCTTGCCCGACACACCCGAGATCACATGAACCGGCCCGCCGCTGGCCTTTTCCAGCGCGCGGCGGCGGTCACTGATCTGGCGGGCATCCATCGCATCCACCTTGTTCAGGGCCAAAATGCGGGGCTTGTCGCCCAGTTCGTCGTCATAGGCTTCCAGTTCTCGCACGATGGTGCGGTAATCCTTGGTGACGCTGGACGAGGTTCCGTCGACCAGATGCAGCAGCACCTTGCAGCGTTCCACATGGGCCAGAAACTGCGTGCCAAGGCCGCGCCCTTCGCTTGCGCCTTCGATCAGGCCCGGAATATCGGCCATAACGAATTCGCGCCCGTCCACCCCCACCACGCCAAGGTTGGGAACCAAGGTCGTAAAGGGGTAGTCCGCAATCTTTGGCCGCGCGTTCGACACGGCGGCAAGGAAGGTGGATTTGCCCGCATTCGGCAGGCCGACAAGACCTGCATCGGCAATCAGCTTCAACCGCAGCCAGATGGTGCGCTCCACCCCTTCCTGACCGGGGTTTGCCCGCGCCGGGGCCCGGTTGGTCGAACTTTTGAACCGCAGGTTGCCCCAGCCCCCGTTACCGCCCTGGGCCAGTTGCACCCTTTGGCCAACCTCTGTCAGGTCGGCGATCACGGTTTCCTCGTCCTCGTCCAGA
>JALQTL010000262.1 GCA_023260935.1 Paracoccaceae bacterium | reverse complement strand
CGCTGGCCGCACGCCCGGCCCAGGTTCTGCGCGCGGCGGACTGAGGTGGCAAGTTGCAAGGCACTGGAACGGGCAGGCGTCCGGCCCTTGCAACGCCTCCGGCGGGAGTATTTGGGAAAGGTGCAAATGGTCAGCCTGACCGCCCTGGCTTGCACCTTTCGAAAATACTCCGGGGTGAGGCCGAAGGCCGAGGGGCAGCGCCCCTTCTTCAGGCCAACCCCAGTAAAGCGGGCAGATCGGCCATGGCGGTGAAGGGCATTGCTCCTTCCTGCTCCAGCCGGCCAGCTGGGGTATGGGCGGCGTAGCCGAGGCACGCCATGCCCGCCGCCCGGGCGGCGCGGGCTCCGGTCGGGCTGTCCTCGATCACGATGCAGCTGGCGGGCGATACGCCAAGCGCGCGTGCGGCGTGCAAGTACAGGTCGGGCGCGGGTTTCGGCGCGCCAAGGGTCTGGCCCGAGTAGAGATGACCGCGAAAACGGGAGATCAGGCCCGGGTGCTGGCCCAGCGTTACCTGCATCTTCTGGTCCGAGCCGTTCGATCCGATGGCATAGGGGATTCCGGCGGCGTCCAATGCGTCAAGCACCTCCAGAACGCCGGCAATCAGCGGCGTGCCCTGTGCCAGACGAGCGTAAAGGCGGCTGTAGAAGCGATCCACCCAATCCGCTGGCAGGGCCGCGCCGGCCGCTCTGGCACGGTTGGCGACATCGGCCATGGTGCCGCCGATGTAATCCCGCGCGACCTCGGCGCGGTCCAGCGGCAGGCCGTGGGTGGCGAATTCGTCTGCAAGCAGGTCGAAGGTTATCTCCTCGCTGTCGACGATGACGCCGTCGCAATCGAAGATGACGGCTGCGGGAGGCAGCTTTGCGCGGATCATGTCGGGGCCTTCAGGAAGGTGACGATGGTATCGCCATAGCTGCGCTGGTCGATCTGTTCGAAGCTGGCGGGCGGCAGGGGCGGCGTGCCTTCTTCCCAGATGATCATGGCCCCGGGTGCCAGCCAGCCGCCGCTGGCAAGCCCCGCGAGGGCCAGTTCGCCCAGGCCCTTGCCATAGGGCGGGTCGAGGAAGACGAGGTCATAGCCCGGTCCCCGGTTCGGCCCCATGCGGGTAGCATCGCGGCGCCAGACATCGGTTTGGCCCATGGCGCGCATCAGTTCGATGTTGCGGCGCAGCAGCGCGCGGGCCGTGGCCCCGTCATCGACAAAGGCCACGCGGGTTGCCCCGCGTGACAGGGCTTCAAGACCCAACGCGCCGGTGCCGGCGAAAAGATCCAGCACCCGCGCGCCTTCGATCGGGACGGCATGGACGCCGTTGATCAGGAGGTTGAAGATCGCTTCGCGCACCCTGTCAGAGGTCGGGCGCAGGTGGGCCTTGGCATCACCTTCGCCCACGGGGGCAAGGTGCAGGCCGCGCGATCTGCCGCCGATGATCCTCACTTCAGCAGGGCCTTCAGGTTGGTGGCAGGGTCGGCGATGGTTGCCGGATCGGGCGACTTGCCGGTTTCGATCAGCCGCTTGCCTACCATATAGGCGCGGGCGTCGTTCATGGCATCCAGCGCCAGCAGCCGGTTGCCGCGATAGTACCAGAAGGAAACTGCCCCCCCGTCGCCCGGGCGGGTGACAAGGCGGTCATAGCCGGTGTTCAGCCCGGCGATTTGCAGCTTGCAGTCATACTGGTCAGACCAGAACCATGGGGCGGCGATGTATTCCTTGCCCGCGCCCAGAATGTTTTCGGCCACCACCTCGGCCTGATCAATGGCATTGCCCACCGATTCAAGCCGTATCCTTCCACCCTGCCAAGGGAATGAGGCGCAATCACCCGCTGCCCAGACCCCGGGGGCAGAGGTGCGGCCGAAAGCATCGGTGGCGATGCCATTGTCCAGCGCGATGCCCGCCGCCTCGGCCTCTGACGTGTTGGGGGTGATGCCCACGCCGACGATCAAGAAATCGGCGGGCAATTCGCGGCCGTCCGACAGGCGGACCCCTGTGACGCGGCTTTCCCCCAGCAACCGGCCAAGCCCCGTGGATTCCATGATCTTCACGCCATGCGCCTTATGCAGGGCGCGAATGTAATCCGATGTTTCCGGGGCCGCCACCCTTTGCAGGATGCGCGGCGCCATCTCCAGCACGGTCACATCAAGGCCCAGCTTGGCCGCCACCGAGGCGGCCTCGAGCCCGATATATCCGCCGCCCACGATGACCACGCGGCGCCCTGCCACGCATTCGGCGCGCATCGCATCGACGTCGGCAAGGGTGCGCACGGTATGAACGCCCGGCAGATGCCCCCCGATCGCTGCGGGAAGGCGGCGGGGGGCTATGCGGACTATATGCGCATGCAGCTTCATGCGGTCGCAGCGGGAGTAGGGCTGACCTATGAGTTGCTCACAGGTGATCTGAGCCAGGTGAACTACTCGTCAATCCGGGCGGGGTTGATCGAGTTCCGCCGACGGATGGAGGC
>JALQTL010000174.1 GCA_023260935.1 Paracoccaceae bacterium | reverse complement strand
CGACGGCCTTGACTTTCTGGGCGCTGCCCTTGTGGGCCACCAGAAGGGCATCGGGGGTGTCCACGATGATCAGGTCGCGCACGCCCACGGTGGCGATGATTTTCGGGCCGTGACTTTCCACCTGGACGTGGGTGCCGGTGGGGGCGATCACGGTCGTCTGGGCGTTGCGGTAGCCGTGCTTCTGGCCCAGATCCAACGCCTCGTCCCAGGCGGATTTGGCACGCGCGACAAGACCTTCGACCGGGCAGTTCAGATGATCCAGCGCCACCGGGTTGACGTTGACCGCCTCATAGCTGCCGGTCGCATGGGCGGCGGCGCGGTGGTTGCGGATCACGCGCAGCATGTGGTTTGCGTTGCGGGAATAGCCCGGGAAGGCGCCCAGTTCCTGTGCCATTTCGGCGCTGGTGGCATAGGCCACGCCCGTCATCACCGCCGTCAGCGCCCCGCAAAGCGCGCGCCCTTCCTTGGAGTCGTAGCCAAGGCCCATGGTCATCAGCAGACCGCCGATGTTGGCATAGCCAAGACCCAGCGTACGGAAATCATAGGAAAGCTGCGCGATTTCCTTTGACGGGAACTGCGCCATCATCACACTGATTTCCAGCGTGATCGTCCACAGCCGGCTGGCATGCACATATGCCGCCGCGTCGAACTGGCCATCGGCATAGAAGGTCAGCAGGTTCATTGACGCAAGGTTGCAGGCGGTATCGTCAAGGAACATGTATTCCGAGCAGGGGTTGGAACCCCGGATCGGCCCATCCTCGGGGCAGGTGTGCCAGGCGTTGACGGTATCGTGGAACTGGATGCCGGGGTCGGCGCAGGCCCATGCGGCGTGGCCCACATTATCCCACAGGTCACGCGCCTTGACGGTCTTGGCAATCTTGCCATCGGTACGGCGGATCAGCGCCCAGTCCTCGTCATTCTGGACGGCCTTGAGAAAGGCATCCGTCACGCGGACAGAGTTGTTGGAATTCTGGCCCGAGACGGTGGTGTAGGCTTCGGAATCCCAGTCGGTGTCATAGGTGGGGAATTCGATGCTGTCGAAGCCCTGACGCGCATATTGCAGGATGCGGTTGGTATAGGTGTCGGGTATCATCGCCTTCTTGGCCGACCGGATCGCAGCCTTCAGGGCGGGGTTCTTGGCCGGGTCCACCGAATCTTCGGCCGAACCGTCCCACTGGCGGATGGCGGCAAAGATCTCGTTCAGCTTCACCTCATGCATCTTGGAACCGGCCACCAGGCTGGCGACCTTCTGTTCCTCGATCACCTTCCAGTTGATGAATTGTTCGATATCGGGGTGATCCATGTCGCAGATCACCATCTTGGCCGCGCGCCGCGTGGTGCCACCCGACTTGATGGCCCCGGCCGCGCGGTCGCCGATCTTCAGGAAACCCATCAACCCGCTCGATTTGCCGCCACCCGAAAGCTTTTCGCCCTCGCCGCGCAGAGACGAGAAATTGGTGCCGGTGCCGCTGCCGTATTTGAACAGCCGTGCCTCGCGCACCCACAGGTCCATGATCCCGCCTTCGTTCACCAGATCGTCGCTGACCGACTGGATGAAGCAGGCATGCGGCTGGGGGTGTTCATAGGCGCTGTCGGATTTCGTCAGCTTGCCGGTCTTGTGGTCCACATAGTGGTGGCCCTGCGCGGGGCCGTCGATGCCATAGGCCCAGTGCAGGCCAGTGTTAAACCATTGGGGCGAGTTCGGCGCCGC
>JALQTL010000451.1 GCA_023260935.1 Paracoccaceae bacterium | reverse complement strand
TTACCGCGCGCACCGCGAGGTGGAGCACCGGCTTCAAATGGTGAATGACGGCCAGACCCACGATCTGCCGACAACCGCCGAAGGGGTGGCGCGGATCGCGGCCTTCTGTGGCCAGACGGATGCCGATTTCCGCGAGGGCCTTCTGGATCGGCTAGCGCGGACCGACCGGCTGACCGAAGGTTTCTTCGCGCCCGGAGAGGCCGAAACCGGGCCGGAGCTTTCCGAAACGGCCCGGGCCATCGTGTCGGGATGGGTGCATTACCCTGCCCTGCGCAGCGAAAGGGCGCAAACCATCTTCCGCCGGCTGCGGCCCCAGCTGCTGAAGCATCTGACCCGCGCGGCAAACCCGGATGAGGCCCTTCGGGCGCTGGATGGCTTTCTTTCGGGCCTGCCGGCGGGGGTGCAGATATTTTCGCTGTTCGAGGCCAATCCCAGCCTTGTGGAGCTGATCATCGACATTGCCGCCACCTCGCCGCAGCTGGCGAAATACCTGTCGCGCAACGCGGGCGTTCTGGATGCCGTGATCGGGGGCAGCTTCTGGTCGGCATGGCCCGGGATGGCGGCGCTGCGCGACGATCTGGCCCGCAGCATGGCCGAAGTGCAGGATTACGAAAAGAAGCTGGATACGGCGCGGCGCTGGATGAAGGAATGGCACTTCCGCGTGGGGGTACATCACCTGCGCGGGCTGGTCGACGCTTTCGAGGCGGGCAAGAGCTATGCCGATCTGGCCGAGGCGGTGATCGCGGCGGTCTGGCCCGCGGTGCAGGCCGAATTCGCCCGCCGCCATGGCCCGCCCCCGGGCCGGGGGGCGGTGGTTCTGGGGATGGGATCGCTGGGCGCGCAGCGGTTGAACGCGGGCTCTGACCTTGACCTTATCGTGATCTATGATGCCGAGGGGGTGGAGCAGTCCGATGGGCCGAAGCCCCTTGCCACGCGGCCCTATTTCGCCCGGCTGACGCAAGCCCTTGTCACCGCACTGACCGCCCAGATGCCCGAAGGACGGCTGTACGAGGTGGACATGCGGCTGCGTCCTTCGGGGCGGGCGGGGCCGGTGGCGACCAGCCTGCACAGCTTCACCACCTATCAGGAAACCGAGGCCTGGACCTGGGAACATCTGGCGCTGACCCGGGCACGGGTGCTGGCGGGGGAGGCGTCCCTTGGCGCCGAGGTCGAGGCGTTCCGGCGTGACCTGCTGCCGCGCAAGGGGCAGGGCGAAACGGTCCGCGCCGATGTGGCCGCGATGCGGGAGAGGTTGCAGGCCGCCAAGCCCGCCAAGGGCAGCTGGGAGGCCAAGAACGGCCCCGGCCGACTGATGGATATCGAGCTGTGCGCGCAGATGTTCGCGCTGTGCTCGGGCAGCCCCGCACGCGGGGTGGAACGCCAGATTGCGGCGGGCAAGCATGTCGGGGTGTCGCAATCCGATCTTCAATGCCTGCTGGATGCCTATAGGATGCTGTGGCGGCTGCAGTGCGGATCGCGGCTTCTGACCGAAGGCGCGCTTGATCTGGAGGCTTTGGGCGAAGGCGGGCGGGCGTTCTTGCTGCGGGAAACCGGGGCCGCGACGCCGGCCGAGCTGCTGGAGCGTCTGGAACAGGGGGTGGGGCTTGCCGAAGCGGTCATCGCGGCCCAGATGTCCGGGGGGTAAGGCATGGGGAGACGAGCGATGCGTGTGGAAGAAGCCGATCCAAAGGGGCTGGTCCGTGAAAGCTTCCGGATTGACGGGATCAGCTATCCCGAATGCCGGTCCATCTTCATGGACTGGGCGCTGAGTGTGCCGACAGGGATCGACACACCCGATGCGCTGCGCAGCCTGATTGCGCATTACGGCCCGGATGCGGCCGATCACCCGATGACCAGGGTGCTGACCGAGGCGCTGGTGCCGGCCGAGGCCCCGCGCCGCCGTGGCGGCCGCGCGGCCCGCGTGGGGGCCTGAAGGCCCGGCCGTCCCCCGTTCCGGTAAAGGTCAGGGGCGCAGGGCGCGTGCCTCAGCGGCAAGCCGGGTGATCCGGGCCCAGTCGCCGGCCGCCATGGCCTCTTTCGGGGCGATCCATGACCCGCCGACACACAGGATATTCGCCAGACCCAGATAATCGGGCGCGGTTTTCAACCCGATGCCGCCGGTAGGGCAGAAGCTGACCTGCGGCAGTGGCCCACCGATGGATTTGAGAAAGGCTGCCCCGCCTGACTGTTCTGCCGGAAAGAACTTTTGCACCGTATAGCCCTTTTCCAGAAGGTGCATGATCTCGCTCGCGGTGACGGCGCCGGGCAGAAGCGGCAGGCCGAATTCGCAAGCCGCATCGATGATGGCGGGCGTGGACCCGGGCGAGACGCCGAAGGTGGCGCCAGCCTCTTTCGCGGCTTTGACATCGGCGCGTGTCAGCAAGGTGCCGGCCCCGACCTGCCCCCCCGGAACCTCGGCCATCCGACGGATCGCATCCAGCGCGCAAGGGGTGCGCAGCGTCACCTCCAGCGCCGGCAAGCCGCCTGCCACCAGCGCCTCGGCCAGCGGGCGGGCATGGGCGGGATCCTCGACCACCAGCACCGGCACGACCGGCGCAAGGCGGCAGACTTGCAGGGCTTGTCTGGATTGTTCGGCGGGTGTCATGGCGACCTCTTTCAGGCAGGGCACGGGATGGAAGCGGCGAATGCCTCCGGCGGGAGTATTTCAGAAAGGTGCAAGCGGCAAGCCGAGGGGCAGGGTCAGACGACGACACCGGCCCCGGTATCGGCCGCCCCGACCATGCGGCGGAAGGGTTCAAAGAGTTCGCGCCCGATGCCAAAGCCATTGGCGGCAAGGTCTGCGGTGACGGCGGGGCGGCTGTCGAAATCGGCGGCAAGGACGGTAAGTGTGCCGGCGGTTGCGTCAAGGCGGATCAGATCGCCATCGCGCAGGCGGGCGAGGGGGCCGCCCTTGGCCGCCTCGGGGGCGACATGGATGGCGGCGGGCACCTTGCCGCTGGCCCCCGACATCCGGCCATCGGTCACCAGGGCCACTTTCAGCCCGCGGTCTTGCAGCACCGAAAGCGTGGGCGTCAGCGAATGAAGTTCGGGCATGCCATTGGCGCTGGGGCCCTGAAAGCGCACCACGACCACCACGTCGGACGTGAACTCGCCGGCCTTGAAGGCGGCTTTGACCGCGTTCTGATCATGGAAGATGCGGGCCGGGGCCTCGATCACATGGCGTTCGGGCGCAACGGCCGAGACCTTGATGACCCCGCGCCCCAGGTTGCCGGAAAGCTGCTTCAGCCCGCCTGTGGCGGCAAAGGGATCGCTGACGGGGCGCAGGATCCGGTCATTGAGCGAGCCGGTCGGGCCGGGGCGCCAGGAAAGCGCGCCTTCGGACAGGGTGGGTTCCTGACGGTAAGGGGCAAGGCCATCGCCTGCCACGGTTTTTGCGTCTTCATGCAAGAGCCCTGCGTCGAGCAGCTGGTTGATCAGGAATTGCAGGCCACCCGCGGCATGGAAGTGGTTCACATCGGCCAGACCGTTGGGATAGACCTTGGCCATCAGCGGCACGGCTTCCGAGATATCGGCGAAATCCTGAAGGTCGAGGATCACGCCCGAGGCGCGGGCCATGGCCGGCAGGTGCAGCACCAGATTGGTCGACCCCCCGGTGGCCATCAGCCCGACAAGGCCATTGACATAGGCGCGTTCGTCAAGAATCTCTGCCGCCGGGCGGAAATCATTACCAAGGGCGGTGATCCGGGCGGCGCGGTCCACCGCGGCCACTGTCAGCGCCTCACGCAAGGGGGTGCCGGGGGTGACGAAACTGGCGCCGGGCAGGTGAAGGCCCATGAACTCCATCAGCATCTGGTTCGTGTTGGCGGTGCCATAGAAGGTGCAGGTGCCTGGGCCGTGGTAGCTGGCCATTTCGGCGGCCATCAGATCGTCGCGGCTTGCCTTGCCTTCGGCGAAGGCGTTGCGAACCTTGGATTTTTCATCATTCGCAAGGCCCGAGGACATGGGCCCTGCCGGCACAAAGACGGCCGGGACATGGCCGAAGGTGGCGGCGGCGATGATCAGACCGGGCACGATCTTGTCGCAGACGCCAAGGTAAAGGGCGGCGTCAAAGGTATTGTGGCTAAGTGCGACCCCTGCGGCCAAAGCGATGACAGCGCGCGAGAAAAGCGACAGTTCCATGCCCGGCTGGCCCTGGGTCACGCCATCGCA
>JALQTL010000019.1 GCA_023260935.1 Paracoccaceae bacterium | reverse complement strand
GCAGGATATCGGGGCGGGCAGCGCGGATACGCTCGATCAGCCGCAGGTAGCTGTCGGAGGTGTGGCTGCGGTTCATCCGCTTGAGGATCCGGTCCGAGCCCGACTGGACCGGCAGATGCAGGTAGGGCATCAGCTTGGCGCAGGTGCCATGCGCCTCGATCAGGTCGTCGGCCATGTCGTTGGGGTGGCTGGTGGTATAGCGCAGCCGGTCCAGCCCCTCGATCGCGGCCATCTCGCGCACAAGGCGGCCAAGGCCCCAGGTGCCCCCCTCGCCCGCGCCGTGATAGCCGTTGACGTTCTGGCCCAGAAGCGTGATTTCCCGCACGCCGCGCGACACCAGATCGCGCGCTTCGGCCAGCAGACGCGCCGCCGGACGGCTGACCTCGGCCCCGCGGGTATAGGGCACCACGCAAAAGGCGCAGAACTTGTCGCAGCCTTCCTGCACGGTCAGAAAGGCGGTGGGGCCGCGCAGGGCCTTGCGCTGGGGCAGATGGTCGAACTTGTCTTCGGGCGGGAAGTCGGTATCGACCTGCCGCCCCCCGGCCCGGGCCAGTTGCGGCAGCCGGTGATAGGCCTGCGGCCCCACCACGATATCGACCAGCGGGGCACGGCGCTGAATTTCGGCCCCTTCGGCCTGCGCCACGCAACCCGCCACGCCAATCTTCAGATCCGGGCGCGCGGTTTTCAGAGGCTTCAGCCGGCCCAGATCGGAATACAGCTTCTCACTGGCCTTTTCGCGGATATGGCAGGTGTTCAACAGCACCATATCGGCATCATCGGCGCTGTCGGTCATCACATAGCCTTCGGCGCCCATGGCTTCGGCCATGCGCTCGCTATCATAGACGTTCATCTGACAGCCATAGGTCTTGATGAAAAGCTTCTTGGGATCAGACATCGCGGCCCCCTGCCTTGGGTCAGCGCGTCTTCTACAGGCAATGCGCGGGGCGCGCAACGCGGGGGCGGTGACTGTGTTGGGCAGGGCTGCCCGCGATCAGCCCCAAGCGGCAGGCGCGCGCTCCAAGGATCAGCGCTTGCAACGCCGCGCGCGATGCGGGACTTTCGGCGCAAACGCCCGGCACCGGGCGCGCCGCTTCGGGGGATTCATGCGTTACACCAGTCTGGCACAGTTCCTTGGCACCGCCAAAGAGGCGCTGGCAAAGGGACCGTTGGCCGTGATCTTTGCCGAGGATGAGGTGGAAATCGACACCACCCTGCGCCATCATCTGCGCGCGGGCTTTCGCGATGTGGTCCTGCTGGCGCCGCCAGAAATCACCCTGCCCCCGGCGCTGGAGGCGCAGGTGCATCAGGTGGATCATGACGTTCATGCCGAAGGCGCGCTGTTCGCGGCCGTCAACAGCATCATCGAAGCCGCCCCCGGCATCTGGCTGTTCTACGGCTATAACGGCGAATATCTGTTCCACCCGTTCTGCGAAACGCGCAATGTGCGCGAACTGATCGCCTTTCACACCGAAGAACGCCGTGAGGCGCTGCTGACCTATGTGATCGATCTTTATGCCGGCGATCTGGACCAGTTTCCAAATGCCGTATCGCTGGAAGACGCGCATCTGGACAAGTCAGGCTATTACGCCCTTGGCCGGCCCGACCCCGAAAAGCAGAACCATCCCAAGGACCGGCAACTGGATTTCTTTGGCGGGCTGCGCTGGCGGTTCGAAGAACATGTGCCCTTCGAGCGCCGCAAGATCGACCGTATCTGCCTGTTCAGGACAAAGCCGGGGCTGCGCCTGCGGCCTGACTACACGCTTTCGGACGAAGAGATGAACACATATGCCTGTCCCTGGCACAACAACATCACCACGGCACTGGCCTCGTTCCGCACGGCAAAGGCACTGCGCAGCAACCCCGGATCGCGCTTTGCCATCCGCGACTTTCGCTGGCGCAATACGGTGATGTTCGAATGGCACAGCCAACAACTGATGGATCTGGGGCTGATGGAGCCGGGCCAGTGGTTCTGACCCGCGCGAAAGCCGGCGCAACTTTTCCGAAAACTCGCTGAAACTTTCCGTCTGCCGACTTCGTAGACCAAGCTGCGATGGGTCTGCCTTTTGCCATCGCACGGGTTCAACACAAGGAAAGCATGATGAAAAGAACGAATTTCGCAGCGGCTTCGGCGGCGGCACTTGCAGCGGTTCTGGGGGTGGCTGTGGCGGCGCCTGTTGAGGCGGCAACCTTTGGGTCGAATGAAATTGCGCTGTCGCTCGGCGACGAAGGCAAGCGGCTGGTGGTGATCGCGGGCGAAGGCGCAGGGTCCGATGTGGCGCTGCGCGACCCGGCGGGCAAATCCGTGCGGTTGGACGACATCGATTTCCGCCCGGCAACGGGACAACTCTACGGCTATTCCAACCAGACCGACACGGTCTATCTGATCGACCGCGTGACCGGTCTTGCCACCCCGCAGGTCAGCCTGAAGGGGGCGACCGATACCCAGAACATCGGATTCGACTTCAACAACGTGCTGGATGCGGCCCGGGTCGTTTCCGGCAAGGAAGACAACCTTGTGTTCAACCCCAAGGTCGACCCGGCCACGCTGACACGAGCCACCGACCTGTTCTATGTCACGGGGGACGTGAACGCGGGCAGGAACCCCAATGTCGGCATGAACGCCTATACCAATGCCGTCGCCGGGGCCACGACCACGGTGCAATATGTCATCGATACCGGGCTGGATGTGCTGGCAGGGCTGGGCAACAACGCCGGCACCCTGACAACGGTGGGCCAGCTTTATCTTGGCGGCAGCCGCTTTGACGCCACCGATCTGGGCGGGTTCGATATCCTGAGCCTGACCGAAGGGTCGAACCGGGCGCTGGCGTTGCTGACGATGAACGTCAAGGGCATCGGGCCGTCGCAGGCGATCTATGAATTCGACCTTGCACCGGATGCGATGGGGCGGATCAACCTGACGGCCATTGCCGACCTGAACGGCTATCGCGAGCGTTTCGACCGGCTGGACGGGTTTGCCGTGATGTCCCTGCCCTCGCCCGTGCCGGTGCCGGCGGCCGGCGCGATGCTGCTGGGCGGGCTTGCCGGTCTTGCGCTGGTGCGCCGCCGCCGCGCCACCTGAGAAACCGATCACCCCCCCGGGCCTGTTGCGGGGCCCGGGGGGGTGGCGGTGTCACATCACTTGCCAAGGCACCAGCGCATCACGGCCTTTTGCGCGTGAAGGCGGTTTTCGGCCTCGTCGAAGATCACCGAATGCGGGCCGTCCATCACCGCGCTGGTCGCCTCGTCGTTGCGGTGCGCGGGCAGGCAGTGCATGAACAGGCTGTCGGGTTTTGCCCGCGCCATCAGGTCTTCGTTGACCTGATAGGCCCGCAACTGGTTGTGCCGACGTTCCTTGGCACTTTCGGGATCATGCATGCTGACCCAGGTGTCGGTGACGACCAGATCGGCGCCCAGGACGGCCTTGTGCGGATCGCGCTCGATCGTCACGGGGTGGCCGTGGACGTGGATGTGGTGGTAGCAATGACCGTGGTCGTAGTTGTAATTTTTAGTGGTCGTATCAGTAGCGGTCGCAGTAGCAAGTTGTGGCAGTCGCAGTAGTAGCTTGCAGCCGTGTTTTCGGCGCGTGCG
>JALQTL010000456.1 GCA_023260935.1 Paracoccaceae bacterium | reverse complement strand
ATGTACGAAGGCGGCCTCGCCAAGATGCTGCACTTCGTCTCCGAAACAGCCAAGTATGGCGATTTCGTCTCCGGCCCGCGCGTCATCAATGCCGAGACCAAGGCGCGGATGCGCGAGGTGCTGCGCGACATCCAGACCGGCAAGTTCGTGCGCGACTTCATGCAGGAAAACGCTGTCGGTCAGCCCTTCTTCAAGGCAACCCGCCGCATCAACGACGAGCACCAGATCGAACAGGTCGGCGAAAAGCTGCGTGCGATGATGCCCTGGATCTCCAAGGGCAAGATGGTCGACAAGGCGCGCAACTGATCGCCTTCACCTTTCAACAGACAAGCGGCGCGCAGATCTGGGTCTGCGCGCCGTTTTTCATCTGCGCCCCTACCGTGCGCCCCATGTATCTGTCAGGCGATAGCCTTGGGGCCAGGGATCGGACGGGTCCAGCATGTGCTGATGGATGCCCGTGATCCAGCCGCGACCCGAGATTTCGGGCAGGATCGCCTCGACATCGCCCACCTTCGTGGTCCCCACGATCCGCCCCGTAAAGGTGGAACCGATCAGTGAAACCGTCGTCAGCCGGTCCTCCGGGCCCATCTGACCGCGCGCATGCATCACCGCCATCCGGGCAGAAAGCGCGGTGCCGGTGGGCGAACGATCCACCTTTCCCGGCTGGATCGCCACGGCGGAACCGGCGCGCAGGCCGTCGGCATCGCGCGTCACCGCCCCCGCAAACAAACAAAAGGAAAAATGCCGCCAGTCCGGGTTGGTCGGGTGCCGGAAGCCAAGGCTTTCTGTCGCCGCCCGGGTAATGCGGGCGCCAAGGCGCGCAATGTCATGCGCCTCGTCCGGGGTCAGCGCAAAGCCAAGCGCCGCGGCATCCACCATCACGAAACTGTCACCGCCAAAGGCAGTATCAACAGTCAGTGTGCCAAGGCCCTCTACCTCCAGCGGCACGGAAAGTTTCTGCGCGAAACTGGGCAGGTTCTGCACGAAGATACGCTCGGCCTTGCCGTCGCGGCATTCCGCGCGCACCCGCACCACCCCGCCCGGGGCTTCCAGCAGAAACTCGGTCACCGGTACCTGCATCGGGATGATGCCGCCATCCAGCAACACGGTCGCCACGCAGATCGAGTTGGACCCCGACATCGGCGGCGTGTCTTCGGGTTCCATGATGATGAAGGCGGCCGCCGCATCAGGGTGCTTGGGCGGCACCAGCAGATTGACATGCCGGAACACCCCACCCCGCGGTTCGTTCAGCACAAAGTTGCGCAGGGTCTTGTCTGCCGCGATCCAGCGGCTTTGTTCCCAGACCGTCTTGCCCGGGGGCGGGGCAACGCCCCCCACGATCACATCTCCCACCTCGCCTTCGGCATGGGCGGAAATCACATGGATGGTTCGACTGCTGCGCATGAACGCTTATCCCCAAAAGATCAGACGGCCGCTTCTACCGCTGCCACAATCCCATCGACAACATCGGCCAACAGGCCCTCATCCTCACATTCCGCCATGACCCGGATCAGGGGTTCGGTGCCGGATTTGCGGATCAGGATACGGCCCTTGCCCTTGATCCGGGCCTCGTTCGCGGCGATGACAGATTGCACCTGCGCCGCCTCCAACGGTCTGGCTCCGGCAGCGAAGCGCACGTTCTTCAGCATTTGCGGCACGGTTTCGAACTGGCGTACCAATGCGCTTGCGGGCGCACTCGTCCTTGCCATCTCGGCCAGAAATTGCAGGCCCGCAATCAGCCCGTCGCCCGTGGTGGCATAATCGGTCATCACGATATGGCCCGATTGTTCGCCGCCCAGGTTGAAGCCCCCTGCCCGCATGCGCTCTACCACATAACGGTCGCCAACAGCGGTGCGTTCAAGGCCGATACCTTGCGCGATCAGGTGCCGCTCCAACCCAAGGTTCGACATCACCGTGGCCACCAGCGCGCCGCCCTTCAGCTTGCCCTCGGCCGCCCAGCGTGTGGCCATCAGCGCCATGATCTGATCGCCGTCCGCAACCCGGCCGGTTTCATCAAGGATCATGACCCGGTCGGCATCGCCATCAAGGCAGATCCCCACGTCCGCCCCATGTGCCACCACAGCCTCGGCCGCGGTCTGGCTATGGGTGCTGCCGACACGGTCGTTGATGTTGGTGCCATTGGGTGACACCCCAACGGTCACCACCGTGGCGCCCAGTTCCCACAACACCTCGGGCGCGGCTTTGTAGGCCGCCCCATTGGCGCAATCGATCACCACCTTCAACCCGTCCAGCCGCAAGCCCGCAGGGAAGGTGGTTTTCACGAATTCCTGATAGCGCCCGCGACCATCCTCGATCCGTTTGGCACGGCCGATGTTTTCGGCCTGTGCCAGCGGGATATCTCCCGCGACAATGGCCTCGATCTCGGCCTCGGCTTCGTCCGAAAGCTTGAAGCCGTCGGGGCCGAAGAACTTGATCCCGTTGTCCTGATGCGGGTTGTGGCTAGCGGAAATCATCACCCCCAGATCGGCCCGCATCGATCGGGTCAGGAACCCCACGGCGGGTGTCGGAACCGGCCCCAGCAATAGCACGTTCATGCCGGTGCTTGTCAGCCCCGCCGTCAGGGCGTTTTCCAGCATGTAGCCCGAAAGGCGGGTATCCTTGCCGATCACCACCCGGTGCCCCGGGCTGCCATCCCGGCGAAAATACCGCCCCGCCGCCGCCCCAAGGCGCAGCGCCATTTCCGCCGTCATCGGATGCGTATTGGCCCGGCCCCGCACACCATCCGTTCCAAAGAGCTTGCGCGTCATTGCGACACCCCTTTTGTTGCGGCCTGCCACAGCGACAGGGCCTGCCGGGTTTCCGGCACATCATGAACGCGGATCATCTGTACCCCCTGGGCCACCCCGGCAAGCGCCACGGCCAGCGAGCCGGGCAGACGGCGCTGCGCCTCCTCCACCCCCGAGATTGTGCCGATGAACCGCTTGCGGCTGGCCCCCAGCAGCACCGGCAGGCCAAGGCTGTGAAACAGCGACAGCCGCGCCAGAAGTTGCAGGTTATGGTCCAGCGTCTTGCCAAAGCCGATGCCCGGATCGATGGCGATCCGGTCGCGGGCGATCCCTGCCGCCTCGGCTGCGGCAACCCGGGCGGCAAGCGCATCATAGACATCCAGCAGAACATCGTCATAGCGCGGGTTGTCCTGCATCGTCTGCGGATTGGCGATGGAGTGCATCAGGATCACCGGCGCCTTCTGTGCGGCCACAAGGGCGGCCATCCCGGGATCAAAGGTCAGCGCCGTAACATCGTTGACAATGCCCGCCCCGGCCATAAGCGCGGCCTCTGCCACGGCAGCCTTGCGCGTATCGATCGACACCGCGCGCAGGATGCCGGCGGCCCGAATCGCGGCGATCACCGGGGCGGTGCGCGAAATCTCTTCCGCCTCGGCCACCTCGGCCGCGCCGGGCCGGGTGCTTTCGCCGCCGACATCCAGAATGTCAGCTTCTGCCGCCATGGCGCGCACGGCCATCATCGCGGCATCGGGCTTCAGGAACTTGCCGCCATCGGAAAAACTGTCGGGCGTCACATTCAGGATGCCCATGATCCGGGGCGCATCCATCGACAGGCCGGCAAAATCCGGCCGGGGGGCCACCAGCGGCGCAAGCTCGGCCGGCGATAGCGCCGCAGCCGGCAGGATTTCGGCCGGGCGATCGCGGCCCAGCACCTCGACATGGGTAAAGACGCACCAGCCGCCGGCAAGCACCAAGGCCTCTGGCGGGGCAGCAACATCGGTCAAAGGGATCGGTCTGATGTAACGCATGGCAAGGCATTAGGCCCCGATGCCGCGCCTTGGCAAGGGGGGATCAAGCCCGGCTTACCGGAACGCGACTTCCTGCCGGAACTGCAACATCTCCGTGAACGACAAATCCGGTGGCCGCCATCGTTTCGGCCAGCCACAGGGCAAGTGCCACGGGTTCGGCCGATTTGGGGCCATCCACCGCATCCAGCACCATCTTCGACGGTGCCCAGACCACCGACCCACCGCGCCGGATGGCCCAGTCGATTTCCGTCCGTGTGGAGACGACGACGCAGCGCGCATCCCGCGCGGCCAGTGACCACGCATTCTGTTCCATCGCCAGAAGGTCAATCCGCCGCTGGGTGGGACGGTGGCCGGTGACCGGGCGCGGCAGATCGGGCAGGCCCACGGTAAAGATCACCGGCGCCCCCTGCCCGATCAAGCCATCGATCCAACGCGACAGATCGGGCGAGGCGATGGTGGCGTTATCCAGAAAGGCAACCAGCGGATGCACCACCGCCTCGACGCCATCCTGCCCCAGCACCCGCAGCGGCACCTCGGCCCGGCTGCGCACGATTTCAACCCCCAGCTTGTAGGGGCCGATATCCAGCTTTTCGATCCGCACGAAAGCGCGCATGGCCTGCGGCTCTGCCAGAATGCGTTCGGCCACCCGTTCGGCCAGCGTTTCAAGAAGGTTCAGCCGTTCCGCCGCCAGTTCGGCAGAAATCGCCTCGGTGATCCGGTCATAGGACAGAATGCGATCGACATCGTCGGCCACCGGCCCCTGCCCCGGGCGCACCTCAACCACAACGTTGAAACACAGCCTTTGCCGCGCCCCACGCTCGGACTGGAACGCGCCGATCTCGGCCTCGACGATGTGGTCGCGCAGGGAGATCCTGTCATGCGGCGCGGCGCCGCTGGTGGCCGCGGCGCGGGCCTCGGGGTGGTCGAAT
>JALQTL010000437.1 GCA_023260935.1 Paracoccaceae bacterium | reverse complement strand
GAATCGGTGGCAAGCTGGCCCCCGTTCACATCAGCAATCAGGAGAACAGTCATCACAGGACCCCCGCTTCGTCTTTCAGTTTCGCAATCAGCTCATCGACCGAGCCCACCTTGACACCCGCCTTGCGCCCTGCGGGTTCCGTCGTCTTGACGACAGACAGGCGCGGGACCACATCCACGCCGTAATCTGCGGGCGTCTTGGCCGCCAGCGGCTTGGTCTTGGCCTTCATGATGTTGGGCAGGCTGGCATAGCGCGGCTCGTTCAGGCGCAGGTCCACGGTGACGATCGTCGGCAGCTTGACGCTGATCGTCTGCAACCCGCCATCCACTTCGCGCGTCACCTTGGCGCTGTCGCCCTCGACCACCAGTTCGCTGGCAAAGGTCGCCTGGCTCCAGCCCAGAAGTGCCGACAGCATCTGGCCGGTTGCGTTCATGTCATTGTCGATCGCCTGCTTGCCGCACAGGACAAGGCCCGGGGCCTCTTCCTTGACGACACCGGCCAGAAGCTTCGCCACGGCCAGCGGCTCGATATCCGTATGCACGTTGTCGGTGGCCTCGATCAGGATGGCGCGGTCCGCGCCCATGGCCAGCGCGGTGCGCAGGGTTTCCTGCGCCTGCTTCACGCCGATGGACACCACGACAACCTCGGTCGCCACGCCCTTCTCCTTCAGACGGATCGCCTCTTCCACGGCAATCTCGTCAAAGGGGTTCATCGACATCTTCACATTCGCCAGATCGACCCCGGAACCGTCCGCCTTTACGCGAACCTTCACGTTGTAGTCGATCACACGTTTGACAGGCACAAGGACCTTCATCGGCGTATCTCTCCCGTTCAATCAAGCTCTCGCGCCGTTCCTAGCGGGTCTTGAACCTTCGCAACAGTGCAAAATCGACGCGGCAGGTCGTTGCAACGCCACGTTCTTGCCGAAGCTTCAGCGGGTCAGCCCCGGCACCCACAGCACATCGTCCTTTCCGTCATTGTTGGCGATGCGTCCCATCACGAAGAACCAGTCCGACAGGCGGTTCAGGTATTTCACCGCCTCGGGGTTCACTTCTTCCATCGTGGCAAGTTCCACCGTCAACCTTTCGGCACGCCGGCAGACGGTGCGGCACAGGTGCAGTTGTGCAGCCAGACGCGACCCGCCGGGCAAAATGAAACTGCGCAGCGGTTCCAGCCGGGCGTTCTGTTCGTCGATCTCACGCTCCAGCCGGTCCACCTGCGTGGCGATCATGCGCAGGGGGGTATAGGGCAGATCGGCATCCTTGTGCATGTCGGGGGTGGCCAGATCGGCCCCCAGATCGAACAGGTCGTTCGAAATGCGGGCCAGCGCCTCTTCCATCCAGCCCTCGGCAAACTGCCGGGCAAGGCCAACGGTCGCGTTGACCTCGTCCACCGTGCCATAGGCGCTGACGCGGGTGGAATGCTTGGCCACGCGCGCGCCGTTGCCAAGGGCGGTTTCCCCGGCATCGCCGGTCTTGGTGTAGATTTTCGACAGAACGACCATCAGTTTCCTCCCCGGCCATGCAACCATGCGAAAGCCACGATCAGCAGCACCGCCACCGCCTGCGCGGCAATCCGGTAGCGCATCAGGCGGTTGGCATGTTTCTTGTTGAAATCGCCACCCTTGGCAAAGCCGCCGATCCCGATCATCAGGATCACAAGCACCCCAAGGCTGGCCACGGCGGCAAGGATGAAAAGCGGGTCGTTCAGCATGGTGGCTCCGTTTTCTGTTCGGCCTTAACTAGGGGGCGATGCCGAAAAAGCGAAGGTCAAATGCGACGTCCGGTCAGGATGACGCGGGCCTAGCCCTTGGCAATCAGCCAATCCAGCGCCCGCGTCGGCAAGATCCGCCGCGCGATGCCCATCAGATGCGTGGGCGTCGTCACATAATAGCGCGGGCGCGGGCGCCGGCTTTCCAGCGCATGCACCAGCACCTTCGTCACCGCCGCGGCGGGCAGTTCGAACTTGTCGGGTCCGCGGTCTTCGTAAAGCCGTGCCCGCAAGGTTCGGTAATCATCGGACCGGGCCGAATTTTCCCAGTCGATCCATTTTTCGAAATGCGGGATGGCGTTGGCCCGTATGCGGCTGGTCACGGGGCCCGGTTCCACCAGCACGACGTGAATGCCGGTTCCCCGCATCTCGATCCGAAGAACGTCGGTCAACCCTTCCAGTGCGAATTTGGTCGAGACATAGGCCCCCCGCCATGACAGCCCGACCAGGCCAAGGACGGACGAGCAGTTGATGATCCGGCCATGGCCCTGCGCCCGCATGACCGGAATCACCCGGCGCGTCAGATCGTGATAGCCGAAAAGGTTGGTTTCAAAGATCGCCCGCAGGGCCCCGCGGGGCAGGTCTTCCACCGCTCCGGGGCAGGCGAAGGCGCCATTGTTGTAAAGCGCATCCAGCGTTCCGCCGGTGCGCGAAAGGGTTTCTTCCAGCGCCGCGGCAATGCTGTCTTCATCGGTGTAATCAAGCACAAAGCTTTCCAGCCCTTCGGCCTGAAGCGTGGCGCAATCGGCCGCGTTGCGGCAGGTGGCAAAGACGCGCCAGCCGCGGGCCTTCAACCCCCGCGCGGCATCAAGGCCGATGCCCGAGGAACATCCGGTGATGAGAATCGATTTTGACATTGCTCTGCCTGCCCGCTTTTTTCCCCTGATTAGGACGAAACGGCAGAAAGGCATAGCCCTGTCAGATGCTGGGAACGCAGCGGCAGAAAGGGGTGGGTTGTCAGCCGGCGATGTCGGTCAGGAAATCCAGCGACATGAAGCCGTCAACCCCGTCGCCTTCGATGCGGATCCGGGCCCAGCCATTGTCTTCGATGCTGATGACGGTAACAGCCTCGCCCCGCGTCAACCGGCCGACGACATCGTTCCCGGTCGATGGCCCCGACCGCACATTCACGGCCCGGCCCGTCACATACATGATCTGCGGCGCGGCATCTTCGGTCAGCGCGGCCTCGTTGACAGCGGGTTCCGACGGTTCGACCCGGGCCGGTTCAGCCAGAGCCGGAACCGTCGCAGCCCGGGTTTCCGGGCCGCTTTCCCGCAGCGGGCGGGGCGATCCGAAGGCCACGGCGATCACTTCAGCCGGGGTATCGGCGCGCGCGGGTTCTGCGGGCGGGCCGGCAGCTTGCGCGGCGGCGGCCTTTTCCGCCACGGCCCTGGATAGTGCCATGGCCTCGGCCTCTGCCTCCATCAGGCCAAACCGCTTCTGTCCGCGATCCTCACCGCCGATTTGCATCGCCAGAAACAGCCCAGCGCAAAGAAGGATGGTCAACCGCAGCATGACGAAGGCACCTGATTCACTCTTGATCATCCTTTGGTATCACAGCTTTGGATGCTTTTGGGCGGAAAATCCGGCCCGAATTCCCCCCGAATTCCAGTCCGCAATCCCTTCCGCGGCCCTTCCGGCTGTGCCAGATTTTCCTGCTGGACCGGCCCGTCCCAGCGCATTACACCACATCCATGTCCGACGAACCCGATGACAACAAGATCGAGGCCATGCTGACCGCCGAGCCGCTTTCCCGCGCGATCGGCGAACGGTATCTGACCTATGCGCTTTCCACCATCATGCACCGCGCCCTGCCCGATGCGCGCGACGGGTTGAAGCCGGTTCACCGCCGCATCCTGTTTGCCATGCGGGAATTGCGCCTGACCTCGACGGGCGGGTTCCGCAAGTCGGCCAAGATCTCCGGCGATGTGATGGGCAATTATCACCCGCATGGCGATGCCGCGATCTATGATGCGATGGCCCGTCTGGCGCAAGATTTCAATGTGCGCTACCCGCTGGTGGACGGGCAGGGCAACTTTGGCAATATCGATGGCGACAACCCCGCCGCGAGCCGCTACACTGAGGCCCGGCTGACCGCGGTGGCCGAAACGCTGATGGAAGGGCTGGCCGAAAACGCGGTCGATTTCCGCCCGAACTATGACGGCACGCTGGAAGAGCCTGTCGTCATGCCGGCGGCTTTTCCTAACCTTCTGGCCAATGGGTCCAGCGGCATTGCCGTGGGTATGGCCACCAATATCCCGCCGCACAATCTGGACGAATTGATCCAGGGCTGCCACGCAATGCTGAAGAATCCGGCGATCACCACCGCGGAACTGGTCGACCATATCCCTGGTCCCGATTTCCCCACTGGCGGCGTGATTGTGGAGCCCCGAGATGCCATCCTTCAGGCCTATGAAACGGGCCGGGGCAGTTTCCGCACCCGGGCGAAATGGCAGGTTGAGGATCTGGGCCGCGGGACGTGGCAGATCGTTGTCACCGAAATTCCCTATCAGGTCCAGAAGTCGAAGCTGATCGAAAAGCTGGCCGAGCTGATCCAGACCCGGAAGATCCCGCTGCTGGCCGATGTGCGTGACGAATCGACCGAAGACGTGCGCCTTGTGCTGGAACCCCGTACCCGGTCTGTTGACCCTGACATGCTGATGGGGGCCCTGTTCCGCAACAGCGATCTGGAAACCCGGTTCAGCCTGAACATGAACGTGCTGATCGACGGCAAGGTGCCCAAGGTCTGTTCGCTGGCCGAAGTGCTGCGCGCCTTTCTGGACCACCGCCGCGACGTGCTGCGCCGCCGGTCGGAACACCGCGTTGAAAAGATCGATCACCGGCTGGAGATTCTGGAAGGTTTCATCATTACCTTCCTGAACCTGGATCGGGTGATCGATATCATCCGCTATGACGCAGACCCCAAGCGCGCCCTGATGGCCGAAGTCTGGGGCCGCGCCCATGTGCGGGCGACCAGCGAAAAGGATTATGTGCCGCCGCCCGAAGGGCAGGAGGGCGAACTGACCGAGGTGCAGGCCGAGGCGATCCTGAACATGCGGCTGCGGTCCTTGCGGCGGCTGGAAGAGATGGAGTTGATCCGCGAACGTGATGCCCTGATGGCAGAACGCGCGGGGCTGGCCGACCTTCTGGACAGCGAAAAGCTGCAATGGGCGAAGATCGGGCAGGAACTGGAAGAAATCCGCAAGCAGTTTGGCAAGGGCACCCGTCTGGGCGACCGTCGCACGGCTTTTGCCGATGCGGGTGAAACCGTCGACGTGCCCTTCGAAGCGATGATCGAACGCGAGCCGATCACCGTGATCTGTTCGAAGATGGGCTGGATCAGGGCGCTGAAGGGCCATGTCGATCTGGCGGCGGAACAGAAGTTCAAGGATGGCGATGGCCCCTGTTTCGCCTTCCACGCCGAAACCACCGACAAGATCCTGCTGGTGGCGGCCAACGGCCGTTTCTACACGCTGACCGGCGCCAATCTGCCCGGTGGGCGCAGCATGGGTGAACCCGTGCGGCTGATGGTCGATCTGCCGAACGATACCGCGATTGTAGATCTGATGATCTTCCGCCCGGGCGCGCGTCTTCTGGTCGCCTCGACGGCCGGCGACGGATTTGTCGTGCCTTCGGATGAGGTTCTGGCCCAGACGAAATCGGGCAAGCAGGTTTTGACCGTGAAGGAAGGCGTCAGCGCCGCCGTGGTGCGCCCGGTGCAGGGTGATCATGTGGCGGTGGTGGGCGAAAACCGCAAGCTTCTGGTGTTCCCGCTGTCGGACCTGCCCGAAATGGCCAAGGGCAAGGGCGTGCGGTTGCAGAAATACAAGGATGGCGGCCTGTCGGACGCGATCACCTTTGCCCTTGCCGATGGCCTTTCCTGGAAAGACCCGGCAGGGCGCACGCGCACTGAAACCGACTTGTCCGAATGGCAGGGGCCGCGTGCCGGGGCGGGCAAGATGGCACCGCGCGGCTTCCCGCGTGACAACCGCTTTACCTGACCGCGGATCGCGTGGCCGCTGTCAGGGCTGCACGCCGCCGATGGCATCTGTTACCTGATCGGCCGCGCGGCGGACCAGACTGCCCAGCCGCCCGGCATCCGACAGGTTCATCCGGAATGCAGGCCCCGAAATAGACAGGCCCGCCACCGGCTCGCCATGGCTGTTGAAGATGGGGGCGGCCACGCAGCGCATGCCCTCGGCGCGTTCCTGATCATCCACCGCATAGCCGCGCGCCCGGGTATGGGCCAGATCGCGCAAAAGCGCATTTTCGGACGCATGGGTCAGGCTGGTGAACTTTTCCTGCCCCTTTCGGGCAATGATCCCGCGCACCCTGTCTTCGCCATACCAGGCCAGAAGTGCCTTGCCGATGCCAGAGACATGCATCGGCGCCTTGGTGCCCGGCGGAAAGAAGGCGCGGATCGCCTCATGCGTTTCGACCTGGCTCAGGAACAGAACCTCGTCCTTTACCTCGATCCCAAGGTTCGCGGTTTCACCGGTGTCGCGCATCAGCCCGTCCATCGGCTGGCGGGCGCGTTCCACCACCTTGGTTCGGCGCAGAAAGGCGGACCCCACCCGGAAGGCGCCCGACCCGATGTGCCAGACCTGACCCGGTTCCTCGCATTCCACCATGCCATGCGATTGCAGCGTGACCAGCGCGCGATAGACCGAGGCAACCGCCTGCCCGCTGGCGGCGGCCAGTTCGGAAAGCGTCAGGCCGGGGCTGGCCGTCATCAGCGCCAGAAGTTCAAGGCCCCGGTCCAGCGCCTGAATGGTGTTCTGGTCGGTCTTGTCGTGAAAGGCGCGGGGCCGCCCGCGTGGGCGCCCGGAAGGGGGGGAAGAGGTCGCCATCTACCGGAACTTTCTTTCAGTGGGTGGGGTGGGTCGAAATGGATGAAAAAGGCTTTCGTTTTGTTTTATCATGGTAAAAGGCATAATCCATAAAAATGAAAAATCTTTTCGAAAAAATTGTGCATGCAGGGGGCGGGCCCTAAGGTGAAGGCATCCTGAAACCGAAAGGTACGCCGATGTCCCTTCAGAACCCCGTCTTCATTCTCGGGCCCACCAACATGCCCGAGGTGATCCGCAAGGCATGTGACATGCCCACGATCGATCACCGCAGCCCCGCCTTTGCGCGGCTGTTCAAGCCGGCGGTCGAAGGCGTGCGTCGCGTCCTGAAGATGGGCGAGGGCGAGGTGATCATCCTGCCGTCCACCGGCACCGGAGGCTGGGAAGCGGCGATCACCAACACCCTTTCGCCCGGCGACACGGTTCTGGCCGCGCGTTTCGGCATGTTCAGCCATCGCTGGATCGATTTGTGCCAGCGCCACGGCCTGAATGTGCAGATCATCGAAACGCCTTGGGGGCAGGGCGCCCCGCTGGCCGCCATCGAGGCGGCGCTGAAGGCGGATGCGGGCCACCGGATCAAGGCCGTTCTGGCCACGCATAATGAAACCGCAACCGGGGTGAAATCCGATATCGCCGGCATCCGTCGGGCGATGGATGCCGCCGGGCACGGTGCGCTGCTCTTTGTGGATGGCGTTTCTTCCATCGCCTCGATGCCCTTCGAGATGGGCGCCTGGGGGGTGGATATTGCGGTGGCGGGAAGCCAGAAGGGCTTCATGCTGCCGGCCGGGTTGGCGATTCTGGGCGTGTCGCCCAAAGCGATTGCCGCGATGGAAAGCGCGACCCTGCCGCGCACCTTCTTCGATTTTCGTGACATGCTGAAAAGCTATGCCGCGGGTGGCTATCCCTATACGCCCGCCGTCGGGCTGATCTCCGGTCTGGCAAGGGCCATCGAGGTGCTGGAGGACGAGGGGCTGGAAAATGTCTATGCCCGCCATCACCGGCTGGCAGAGGGCGTGCGCCGGGCCGTCGCGGCATGGGGCATGAAACCCTGCGCTGCCTCGCCCGAGCTTTTTTCGGATACCGTCACTGCCGTGGTAGTGCCGCCCGGCTGCAACGGTACCGATCTGGTGAAGCTGGCCGCCGAGAAATACGGGGTCGCCTTTGGCGTGGGTCTGGGCGAGGTGGCCGGCAAGGTGTTCCGCATTGGCCATCTGGGCATGCTGACGGATGTGATGGTGCTTTCGGGCCTTGCCACGGCCGAGATGTGCATGGCCGACCTCGGCTGGCCGGTGACGCTTGGATCCGGGGTGGCGGCGGCGCAGGACTATTACCGTGGTTCGGCGGGTGCCTTGGCGATGGCCGCCGAATGACCGCAAGCGCGTGACCGAAGCTGCGGACCGGGTGGCTTTGCGCCCCCCGGACCCCCCGCAGGATATTTATGAACAGATGAAGGCGGTCAGGCGCAGCGGTCGCCTGCCTGCCAGACGGCGGCAAGGTCAAGCTCTGGTGTCAGGGCGACCAGATCGGCGGCAAGCCCGGGGGCAATGCGGCCCAGATCGGGCCGGGCGATCAGGTCGGCGGGTATACGGCTGGCCATGGCAAAGGCACGCTCGGGGGTAACGCCCACCGGCCCCGTCAGCACCTGAAACGCGCGGGGCAGTGTAAGGTCTGCCCCCGCCAGCGTGCCGTCTTCCAGTGTCAGGCGCCCGTCGCGCCGCATGATGCGCCGGCCCCCGAGGCGGAATTCGGTCTGATCCGTGCCGGCGGCGGCCATGCAGTCGGAGACGAGAAAGATGCCTTCGGATTTCGCCGCAAGCGCAAGGCGCATGACATCGGGGTGGACGTGGATGCCATCGGCAATCAGCCCGCAGGCGATGCCCCGGGTCAGCGCTGTGCCGGCCAGCCCGGGTTCACGATTGGCGATCTGGCTCATCGCGTTGAAAAGATGGGTGGCGCAGCGCGCCCCTGCGGCGATCAGGCTTTGAGCCTCGGCCCCGGTGCATTCGCTGTGGCCAATGCTGACGATGACGCCCGCGGCAGAAAGCGCGGCAACCTGATCGGGCGAAACGGACGCGGGCGCCAGCGTCACCATCAGCGCCGGAAGCTTTTCTGCTGCACCCAGCAGGCGTGAGAGATCGGCACCAGTCATCGGCCGGATCAGGCGCGGATCATGGGCACCCTTGCGGCGCGGGTCGAGGTGCGGGCCTTCGAGGTGCAGGCCCAGAAATCCCGGTGTGCCGATGGCGGCGATGCCGGCAGCGATGACCTGATCCATCGCTTCGTCCGTATCGGTGATCAGCGTCGGCAGGATGCCGGTGGCCCCCAGCCGTGCATGGGTGGCGCAGATGGCGGCAAGAGCTGCGGCATCGGTCTGGGCATCGACCATGCGCCCGCCTCCGCCGTTGACCTGCAAATCGATCAGGCCCGGCAGCAGGAACCCGCCCCCCAAGGCCACCTCTTTCGCGCCCGGGGGGACATGATCGGCAATGTCAGAGACGGTTTTGCCCTCTGTCACCACCACGGCGCCGTGCAGCAGCCGCTGCCCGTCGAAGACTTTGGCGCCGGTGAATGCCTGACGCATCAGACCGTCTCCGTCACTTTGCGCAGATGCGGCGGTGTGTCCGGGTCAAAGCCCCTTCGGCGGGCCAGCGCTTCGACAAAGCTGTAAAAGGACACCGCCAGCACCAGTGGCGCCAGAAGCGGATGCAGGCCCGAGACGGAGGGCAGGGTGACGGCCCCCTTGGCCTCGCCCCCCGTCAGGAACACATCGGCACCTTGGGCAGCAAGGCGTTCGGCGGTGGCGATGACCTGCGGCAGCGCCGCATCTTCCACCCCCAGCGCCAGAACCGGGAACTGTGCCTGCACCAGTGCCGCCGGGCCATGCAGCACTTCGGCCGCGGAATAGGCTTCGGCATGAAGGCCGCAGGTTTCCTTGAACTTCAGTGCGGCTTCGCTGGCGATGGCAAAAGCCGGGCCGCGGCCCAGCACAAAGGCCGATCCGGCCCGCGACAGCCGCGCCGACAGGGGTGACCAGTCCAGCGACAGGGCGGCGGCAAAGGCTTCCGGCGCGGCGGCGACGGCGGCTTGCAGCGCGCGGTCTTGCTTCCAGTCGGCCAGCAGCGCCAGACCGGCAAGGGCTGAAATAATGAAGGTCTTGGTGGCGGCGACGCTGCGTTCCTCGCCCGCGCGCAGGGCAAGGCAATGGTCAGCGGCCCCGGCCATCGGGCTGTTGTCCTGATTGGTGATCGCCACTGTCAGTGCCCCGCCACTTTTCGCGGTGCGCATCATTTCGACAATATCGGGGCTTTGGCCCGATTGCGAAATGCCGATGCAGGCGGCCCCAGACAGCCGCAGGGGGCGGCCATAAATGGAGGCGACCGAAGGCCCGACAGAGGCGACAGGAATCCCGGCCAGCAATTCGACGGCGTATTTCAGGAAGGTTGCCGCATGATCGGAAGATCCGCGGGCCACGGTGACGATAAGCCCCGGGTCCATCTGGCGCAGCGCGCGGGCGGCGGCGGCAACGGCCGGGCCGGTATCTGCCAGAAAGCGGGCCGCCGCGGCCGGGCATTCCGCCACCTCGCGCGCCATATGCGTGGGTGTCATCGGGGTGTCCTTTCAGGTCCGGGGGCAAGCGTCAGTTCAACGGCGAAATCATAGGCATCGCCGCGGTAGAGAGAGCGGGTAAATTCCACCACCCGCCCCGAGGGCAGATAGCCGATCCGTTCGATCTTCAGGCCCGCCGCGCCCACAGGCACGCCCAGAAGTTCGGCATCGCGCGGGCCAAGGTTGGCGGCCGAAAGGCGCTGCACGGCCCGCACCGGCCGCAGCCCGCGCGATTCCAGAACGGCATAAAGGCTGCCTTCCACCTGAAGCGGATCGGGCAGGGTTTGAACCGAGAGCGAGGCGCGTTCGATGGCCAAGGGCACACCATCGGAGCGACGCACACGCTCCAGCCGGGAAACCGGCTCTCCCGCGCCAAGGCCGAGGGCCATGACCTCTTCCGGCGTCGGAGGCTGGACGCTGCGCGACAGCCAGACCGATTCCACCGACTTTCCCCGCCGTGCCATGTCCTCGGTGAAGGACGTCAGCAAGGACAGTGCCTGCTCCAGCCGCTCTACCTTTGGCGCGACGAAGGTGCCC
>JALQTL010000433.1 GCA_023260935.1 Paracoccaceae bacterium | reverse complement strand
CTCATGTCCCATGGGGCAAGAAACTGCCCCTTCTTCACGTTGATCGCGCGCCCGGTTTGCCCTGCGGCCAGCAAGAGATCGGTCTGGCGGCACAGGAAGGCGGGGATTTGCAGTACGTCCACGCCCTCGGCCACGGGCGCGCAATCGGCGGCGGTGTGAACATCGGTCAGCACGGGGCAACCGAATTCCTCGCGGATACGGGCCAGAATCTCGACCCCCTTTTCCAGCCCCAGCCCGCGGACAGAGCCAAGAGAGGACCGGTTGGCCTTGTCATAGCTGGCCTTGAAGATGAAAGGCGTGCTTGTCGGCGCGCAGGCCTCGGCGATGCGCCCGGCCATCATGCGGGCATGGTCAAGGCTTTCAAGCTGGCAGGGCCCGGCGATCAAGGCAAAGGGCAGGTCGCCCCCCAGCTTGACCTGACCGATGGTGACAATGCGTGTATCGGTCATTGGGTCAGTTCCTTGCCAGAATGCTTTCGATGCGGGCCACATCTTCGGGGTTGTTCAATTCCCAGAACACGCGGCCTTGGGTTTCCACCTCGACACAGGCGATGGGCACGCCGTTTTCAAGGAAGCGTAGCTGTTCCAGCCCTTCCAGCCGCTCCAGCGGGCCCTGACGGAAGGTAGCGTATTTCGCAAGGGCGGCCGGGGTATAACCGTAAAGACCGACATGGTGGAACACATGGCGATGCGCATCGGCATGACGGCCGGGGTCGATATAGGGGATGACTTCTTTCGAGAAATAAAGCGCATGTCCCGCCGCATCGAAGACGGCCGTGGTGCCGCCCACCCGACCCGCGCGACGGTCTGCGGTGAAATGGGTATAGGTTTCGGCATCGCAGCGCACGACCGGCGTGGCCACCGGCACGCCGGGGTTGGCTTTCATATGGGTGATCAAAGCCTCGACGAACCAGGGCGGTGTCAGCGGTGAATCGCCTTGCAGGTTTATCACCAGATCGGCAGAGATCCCGCCCTTTTCCAGCGCGTCGGCACAGCGCATGGTGCCGTTTTCGCATTGGTCCGAGGTCATGATGACCTTGGCGCCAAAGCTTTCGGCGGCGTTGCGGATGCGGTCATCATCGGTGGCGACAAAGATGGCATCGGCGCCCGTGACGGCTTGCGCTGCCTCCCACGAACGCTGGATCAGGGATTTCGACACGCCCTGCCCATCGCGCAGCAGGGCAAGCGGCTTGCCCGGATAGCGTTGCGAGGCGAAGCGGGCGGGAATGATGATGACGGTCTTCATGCGACTCCGGCTTTCAGGCAATCATGCAGGCGGATCAACCCGATCGGCCTGCGGTCTTCGTCGATCACCACAAGGGCGGTGACCTTGCGGCTGTTCATGATCTTCACCGCCTCGGCGGCCAGCATGTCGGGCGGGGCGGTGTGCGGGGTGCGGGTGGCGATATCGCCGGCCTTCTTGTCGAAAAGCCCCGCGATGTTGCGGCGCAGGTCACCGTCGGAAATCACCCCCGCCAGACGCCCCGCTTCATCCACAAGGCAGGCAATGCCGAAACCCTTGCCCGACATGGTGATGACGGTCGCATCCATCGGCGCGTCTTCGGCCACCAGCGGCAGCGCCCCGGCCGGTTCCATCAACTGATGCACCAGCGCAAGGCGCGACCCCAGCTTTCCGCCGGGGTGAAAATCGCGGAAGTTTTCCTTCAGGAAGCCGCGCTGTTCCATCAGCGCCACCGCCAGCGCATCGCCAAGCGCCAGTGTCAGCGTGGTTGATGTCGTGGGCGCCATCCCGATGGCGCAGGCCTCCGGCTCTGCCGGCAAGACCAGCCGCAGGTCTGACGCGCGCATCAGCGTGCTGCCAGGATCGCGCGACAGGCCGATCAGCGGAATGCCGAAGCGCCGGGTGTGGGTGATCAGATCGCCCAGTTCGGCCGTTTCGCCGGAATTCGAAATCAGGATGCAGACATCCGCCTCGGTCACCATGCCCAGATCGCCGTGGCTGGCTTCTGACGGATGCACAAAGGACGACGGTGTGCCTGTGCTGGCAAGCGTGGATGAAATCTTGCGCGCGATATGCCCCGACTTGCCGATACCGGAAAGGATCACCCTGCCGCGACAGGCCAGCAGCATGCGAATGACCGCGGGAAAATCTGCCGGCAGGTTTGCCGCCATGCGCAGCACGGCCTCTCCCTCGGCCCGCAGAACCCGCTCCGCGGTCCGGATGACCGCCTGAGCGGCGTCATCTTCGGTAGGCCTTTGGCTGCCTTGCACGTTCTGCCCCCTTGTTGCAGATCCCAAACCGTCCTTGACCGCGGTGATACAGTGTTCCGTGCCGGGCCGAAAGCCTTGCCTGCCAGATTGGCGAAACGCGGCGGATCGGGCATGTGAGTGTCACATTTTACTGGATATCTTCATTGCCAGAATAGATAAGGTCGCACCCGGCACTTTGCCGGGCCGGTGCCCCCGGTGTTTTCGGGGGATAGCGTTCAAAGCCCGGTGTGGGGGGGCCATGAACAGGTTGATTGACGAGTTGCGTGCCGTTTTTCAAGGCAGAATGCCATATGTCATCTGGGGCGTGCTGACAGTCATCGTCAGCTTTGCCGGGCCTTTCGGCACCTATCAGGTGCTTGATTTTCCGGCGCGGCTGGCCTTCTGGTCCGTGACCATGGCGATTGTCATCCTGTTGGGAATTGTCGTTCGGGCCTTTGTTCATGGCACACTTGCGATCCGGTCCTTTCGATATGGATCCACGCTGATCGCACTGATCCTTGCGCTGATCCTGCCCCCGATTGCGCTTGCCGTTCTGTCCCATTCACCCTTTGCGATTACCGATCTTGCCCCCGCATGGCATGAATTGGGCCTTTATGTCTTCATGACATCCTTGGGTGTCGAATCCTATCGCCATGCCATGCGGCGCAATACCCCCACGACAAAGGCATTGGCCACCACGCCCGAAGGGCCGCGGCTGGTTCAGCGGCTTCCGCCCGAAGTTCAGCCGGGCGAGCTGATCTCGATCTCGGTGCGCGACCATTACGTCGATGTCGTCACATCGTCCGGCAGTGCCGCGCTTCTGATGCGCCTGTCCGATGCGATGGATCTGGTGGGCCCCGTCGAAGGTGCGCGGGTGCATCGGTCGCATTGGGTAGCATGGGATGCGGTGGAAGGGCTTGAAAAATCTGACAGGCGCCTTCTGCTCCGGCTCAAGACCGGTGCTGCGATCCCGGTCAGCCGCACCTATCGCGCAAAGGTAGAGGCTGTTGTCGCGGCCCGCGGCATCGGGATGCGGTGAAGGCCGGGGCCGCAAAGCACGGCCACGGCATCCTTGCCCATCAGGCCGGACAGAACCGGGTCTTCCGCCCAAAGCCCGCCCGTGTAGGCCCCGAAAGCCGGCAGGATCAGCCGCGCCTGATCCATCAGAAATGCCCGCCACGCCTTGCCCGCCAGCCGCACTTTGGGATGAAAATGCCCCGAGATTTCAGCCTGAGCCCCGGGTTCGGCCTGATGGCGGAAGGTCAGGCTGCCGATCTGAACCTCGGCCCGGTGGGTGCCGGCGATATCCAGCGGGCCTGCATCGTGGTTGCCTTCCACCCAGATCCACTGCCGCCCGGCCATCAGCCGCACCAGCCACAGCCGGTCATCCTCGGCCAGACCATCAAGGCTGGCCTTGTCGTCAAAGCTGTCACCCAGACAGATCACCGTTGCAGCACCCGTGCGGTCGATTTCCGCATCCAGCCGCGCCAGTGTTTCGCGGGTTTCATAGGGCGGCAAAAGGCTGCCCCCCCGACGGGCCAGCCGTTCGGATTTGCCAAGGTGCAGGTCTGACACGCAAAGCAGCGCCCGTTCGGGCAGGAAAAGCGCGCCCGACGGTAGAAGTTGCAGCATCTGGCCATGGAACGAAAGCGCATGCATGGGCCGGGTGTGCCAAGACCGGGGCGCAAAGGCAAGCGGTCAGGCCAGCCCCGCCGCCGCCATCAGCTGCCGGGCGGCGTCTTCGGCCATCCTTTCGCGCCCCTGACCGTGCACCGGAATTCGCCCGGGTTCCAGAAACAGCGGCGCGGACAGCGGGCTGAGGCGCGGCAGGCGGCGCAATTCGATCCGCCCGGCGGTGCGCGCCAGCATCGCCTCGACACGGGAAAAATCGATCAGGCCGCGCATCGCCTCTTCGCGGGTGATCTTCATCAGCAGGTGGTCCGGGTCATATTTGCGCAGCGTGTCGTAAAGGATGTCGGACGAAAACGTGGCCTGCCGCCCGGTCTTGCGCCGGCCCTGATGGCTGCGTTCGATCAGCCCCGCGATGATCGCGCTGGCGCGGAAGGTGCGCTTCATCAGCGCATTGCCGGCAAGCCATGTTTCAAGGCTGTGGCGCAGGTTTGCCAGATCGAACAGCGGCGCGGGGTCTGTCACCGGGTCAAGCCCCCAGATCAGCGTGGCATAATCGGTGGCAACGAAGCCAAGGGGGGCAAGTCCGGCATCCTCCATCGTCTTGGTGATCAGAAGGCCAAGCGTCTGCTGGGCATTGCGCCCGGCAAAGCCATAGATCACCAGATGTTCCCTCCCGTCATGGGGAAAGCTTTCCAGAAGCAGGCTTTCGGCATCGGGCAGGCGCGAAACCTGCCGCTGCAACATCAGCCATTCGGCGGTATGGGCGGGCAGGTCGGGCCAGCGATCGGCCTGAAAGATTTGAAGGATGCGTTGCGCCAGCAGGGTGGAGGTGGCGAATTTCGTGCCGTTGAACACCGCCACCTTCGGGTCGCGCCCGGGCTGGCGCGTCACCTCGACCGTCAGTTCGTTCAGCCCTTCATAGCGCACCACCTGACCGCCGATCAGAAAGGTATCGCCGGGGGTCAGGGTCGCTGCAAAGGCCTCTTCCACCTCGCCCAGCGGGGTGCCGCCAAAGCGCCCCTTCAGCCGCACCTTCAGGGTTTCGGTATCGATGATCGTGCCAAGGTTCTGGCGGATGACGGCGGCGGCGCGCGGATCGCGCAGCTGCCAAAGCCCCTCCGTTTCCTTCAGCCGCTGCCATTTGTCATAGGCGCGCAGCGCGTAACCGCCGGTGGCGACGAAATCCAGCGTCTCGTCGAAGGCGGCGCGGGAGAGGCCCTGATAGGGACCGGCGCGGCGCACTTCTTCAAAAAGGGCTGACGCGTCGAAAGGGCCGGCGCAGGCTGTCAGCAGGATATGCTGGCACAGCACATCCCGCGGGCCGGGGCCGCGCGGCTCTCCATCCAGATCATGTGCTTTCACCGCATCCAGCGCGGCCTTGCACTCCACCACTTCAAAGCGGTTGGCCGGCACCAGCAGCGCCTTCGACGGCGCGTTGTAGCGATGGTTGGCCCGCCCGATCCGCTGCACAAGCCGCTTGACGTTCTTTGGTGCGCCGACCTGCACCACCAGATCGACATCGCCCCAGTCGATGCCCAGATCCAGCGACCCGGTGCAGACCACGGCGCGCAACCGGCCTTCGGCCATCGCGGCCTCGACCCTTTCGCGCTGTTCGCGGGCAAGCGATCCGTGGTGAATGCCGATAGGCAGGCCTTCGTCATTTTGCAGCCACAGGTCATGGAAGAAGAGTTCCGCCTGTGCGCGGGTGTTATGAAACACAAGTGTGGTCTTGTGTGCTTTGATTTCGTTCAGGATTTCCGGAATGGCATATCTGCCGCCCCCGCCGGCCCAAGGTGGGGGGGCGGCGGTTTCCAGAACCGTGATATCCGGTTCCGGCCCCGGGTCGGCGATCATGATCTGCGTATCCTGACCCAGAAACCGGCCAAGCGCGGGCGGATCTTCGACCGTGGCCGACAGGCCCACCCGCCGAAGGCCGGGGGCAAGCGACTGAAGCCGCGACAAGAGCAGCATCAGCTGGTCGCCCCGCTTTGATTCCGCAAGCGCATGAATTTCATCGACAATCACCCGCGCCAGCCCGGAAAAGATGCGCGGCGCGTCTTCATAGCTTAGCAACAGCGCAAGGCTTTCCGGCGTGGTCAGCAGGATGTGCGGCGGATCAGCGCGCTGGCGGCGGCGTTGGGTATAGGAGGTATCGCCGGTCCGGTCCTCGACCCGGATCGGCAGGCCTGCGCCTTCGATGGGTGCCCGTAGGTTGCGGCGGATGTCGGCGGTCAGCGCCTTGAGCGGCGAGATATAAAGCGTATGCAGGCCAGATTTCGGATTTTGGCTTATTTCCGATAGGCTTGGAAGGAAACCTGAAAGCGTTTTTCCGCCCCCTGTCGGCGCGATCAACAAGGTGGACGCGGCATCCGAGGTTTCCAGCATGGCGATTTGATGGGGGTGAAGCGACCATCCCCTTGCGGAAAACCAGTCTGTCAGCGGGGGCGGAAGCGCGGCCATGCGGGCAAGGGTAGCGGGGCGTTCCATACGGTCAACTGCTGTTCCTGCCGCGGGCGGCCGGGCGCGGCACGGGGAAAGCGCAATTTCGCTTGCCGCCGCGCCTTGCCGGGCCTAATCCGGGCGGCATGCGGATTTTGTTTCTCGGCGATGTGATGGGGCGGGCTGGGCGTTCGGCGGTGGCCGAGCGGCTGCCGACGCTGCGCAAGGAATGGGGCCTCGATTTCGTCGTGGTCAATGGCGAAAATGCAAGCGCGGGCGCGGGCCTGACCGGGGAACACGCCCGGCTGATCCTGAACGCAGGCGCCGATTGCGTGACCCTGGGCGACCATGCCTTTGACCAGAAGGACATGCTGTCCTTCATCGAACAGGAGCCGCGGGTCATCCGGCCGCTGAACTTTTCCAAGGTGGCGCCGGGCAAGGGGTTCCGCGTCTTTACTGCGACGCAGGGGCGCAAGGTTCTGGTCACGCAGGTGCTGGGGCAGGTCTTCATGAAGCGCCCCTTCGATGATCCGTTCAGCGCCATCGAGACAGTGCTGAAGCAGCATCCCCTGGGCGGGGCGGTTCAGGCCACGCTGGTGGATGTGCATGCCGAGGCGACAAGCGAAAAGATGGGCATGGGCCATTGGTGCGACGGTCAGGCAAGCCTTGTGGTGGGTACGCATACCCATGTGCCCACGGGTGACGCGCAGCTTCTGCCCGGGGGCACGGCCTATCTGACGGATGCGGGCATGTGCGGCGATTACAACAGTGTCATCGGCATGGAAAAGCTGGAACCCCTGCGCCGCTTTGTCACCGGCATGGCCAAGACCCGGTTCGAACCGGCGGCAGGGCCGGTCACGCTGTCGGGCGTCTTCGTCGAAACCGATGACCGAACGGGCAAGGCCGTGCGGGTGCGCATGATCCGGGTGGGCGGAAGGCTGGAAGAGGCGACACCTTGACCGAAGGCCTGCGCAACGTTGCCGTTCTGGTTGCGTTGGGCCTTGGCTGGGGCAGCACCCAGCCTTTGGGAAAGATCGCCACAACCACCGGGCACGGGCCGTTCGGTCTGATCTTCTGGCAACTGGTGGTTTGCGTGCTGGTGCTGGGGGGGCTTTCGCTATGGCGTGGCAAGGGGCTGGTGCTGACCCGCCCGGCCCTGACCTTTGCCGTGGTGGTGGCGGTGCTGGGCACGCTGGTGCCCAATGCCACCTTTTACATCAGCGTCGCCCGGCTGCCCGCAGGCATCATGTCGATCCTGATTGCGGCGGTGCCGATGCTATCCTTTCCGATTGCGCTGATGCTGGGGATGGACCGGTTTTCGGCGCTGCGGCTGGCCGGGCTTTCCATGGGCCTTGGCGGGGTTGCGCTGATCGCGCTGCCGGGGGCGGGGCTGCATGTGGCCGGGCTGTCGGCCTTTGTCCCGCTGGCGCTGGTGGGGCCGCTGTTCTACGCGGTCGAGGCGAATTATGTGGCCCGTTTCGGCACAGCCGGCATGGATGCCGTGCAGGCGATGTTCATGGCCAGCCTTGTGGGTCTGATCCTGTGCCTGCCGCTGACACTGGCCGCGGGGCAGATGTTCAACCCGCTGGCATCCTTCGGGCGGCCCGAGGCGGCGCTTCTGGTTTCCAGCGTGGTGCATGGGCTGTGCTATGCCGGCTATGTCTGGCTGGCTGCACGGGCCGGGGCGGTTTTTGCCGCGCAATGTTCCTATCTGGTGACGGTTGCGGGCGTTTTCTGGGCGATGGCGCTTCTGGGCGAACGTTTGCCGCCGCAGGTATGGGTTTCACTTGTCTTGATGCTGGCGGGTGTGGCAATGGTCAGCCCGCGTGGATCGGGCCGGGCGGATGCTGTCTGAAGGTCTGGCAGTTTCCGCGCGGCGGCCGCAGCCTGGGAGGCGGTATGTTCGGATTTGAGCTGTCAGCAGAATGGCAGGCCTATGCCGCACTGGCGATTCTTGCGGGGATGCTGGTGTTGTTTGTGCGCGAAACCTATCCGGTGGAGGTGACGGGCATTGGCGGTGCGTGCCTGATGCTGGTTCTGGGCATTCTGCCGCAGGCCGATGCCGTCAGGTCTTTGTCGAATGCCGCCCCGTGGACAATTGCTGCCATGTTCATCATTGCGGGCGGGCTGGTGCGGACGGGCGCCCTGGATACCGCGACGCAATACGCGCTGCGCTATGTGAAGTCGCATCCGAAATCATCTCTGGTGGTGATCGCGCTGGGCGTGATCGCGATGTCAGCCTTCATGAACAACACGCCGATTGTGGTGGTGATGATCCCAGTGTTCATGCAGATCGCAAAGCAATTATCGCTGTCGCCGTCCAAGCTGATGATTCCGCTTTCTTATCTGGCGATATTGGGGGGCACTATCACGCTGATCGGCACCTCGACGAACATCGTGGTCGACGGGGTGGCGCGCGAGCGTGGGCTGGAGCCTTTCGGGATATTCGAGATCACGCCTTTGGGCATCGCGGCGTCTTTGGTGGGGCTTGCCTATCTGGCGCTGTTCACCAACCGGTTGCTGCCTGACCGTGACAGCATGGCAATGATGCTGACCGATCGCAGTCAGATGAAGTTCTTTACCGAAGTCGCCGTGCCGGAGGGCAGTTCGCTTGTCGGGCAGAAGGTGGATACGGTGGCCTTGTTCAAAAGCGAAAAGATGCGGGTGGTTGATGTGCTGCGCGGGGATGCGTCCTTGCGCCGTCAACTGGCCGAGGTGGTGCTGGAGACGGGCGACCGCGTGGTGCTGCGCACGCCGATGTCGGAAGTTCTGGCCTTGCAGGGAAACCGCGAGTTGCGTCTGGTGGACAAGCTTTCGTCGGTTCAGACTTCGACCGTGGAGGTGCTGATCACGCCAGGCTGCGCGATGGTGGGCCGGTCATTGGGCAGCCTGCGGTTACGGCGGCGTTATGGGGTCTATCCGCTGGCGGTGCATCGCAAGAACCAGAACATAGGTCGGCAGTTGGACGATCTTGTCGTGCAGGTCGGCGATACGCTGCTTCTGGAAGGTGCCCCCGCAGATATTCAGCGCTTGGCCGCCGATATGGATGTGGTCAACATCTCGGAACCGTCCGAGCGCGCCTATCGCCGCACCAAGGCGCCGATCGTGGTTCTGGTGCTGGCGGCGGTGGTCGGTTTGGCGGCGTTGAACGTGGCCCCCATTCTGGTGCTGGCGATGATCGGTGTGGGCGTGGTGCTGCTGACCCGCTGCATTGATGCCGATGAGGCCTTCGGTTTTGTCGAGGGCCGTCTGATGGCGCTGATCTTTGCCATGCTGGCGGTTGGGGCGGGGTTGGAACATTCCGGCGCGGTGGAGCTGATCGTGGCCAGTGTTGCGCCATACATGCAAGGCATGCCGCCGTTTCTGCTGATCTTTGTGGTTTACGCGCTGACCTCTGTGCTGACCGAGATCGTATCGAACAATGCGGTCGCTGTCATTCTGACGCCGATTGTCATCGGACTTGCGGCGCAAATCGGGGTGGATCCAAGGCCATTTGTGGTGGCGGTGATGTTCGGGGCCTCCGCATCTTTTGCAACGCCCATCGGGTATCAGACCAATACGCTTGTCTATGGGCCGGGGGGCTATCGGTTTAGTGACTTCCTGCGGATCGGCGTGCCGCTTAATCTGGTAATGATGGTGGCGATATCTATCCTGATCCCGCTGTTCTTTCCGTTCTGAAAGGAGGCCAGATGCATGGACTGTTGAGATGCCCAAGCCCGGCAGGTCGTGTTTCTGGCGGTGCGGGCCGGTCTGCTCTGCATTCGGCCCGGCTGTCACGGGATGTGCGGACCCAGTGGCAGAGCGATGGAACGGTTTTCCGGGCTGATCGCTTCGTGCCGCTGATGACCGTGGTCCTGCTTACCAACCCGACTGGAAAGGCGGTTGACTTTTTGTCGCCGTCCTTCGGCCAAGTGAGGTAGAGATGGCCCCGAAATTCGGCACAAGCGGGTTGCGCGGGCTGGTCCGTGATCTGACGCCTGCGCTGGTTGCAGATTATACGCGGGCCTTTCTGGCGGCTTGCCCCACGGGAACCGGGCTGTGGGTGGGGCGCGATCTGCGCGACAGTTCCTGTCAGATTGCCGAAGGCGTGATTGCGGCGGCACGCGGTGAAGGGGTGACCGTCACCGATTGTGGCGCCGTGCCAACGCCCGCCTTGGCGATGGCGGCCATGCAGGCGGGTGCTGCGGCCCTCATGGTCACCGGCAGCCATATTCCGGCAGATCGCAACGGGCTGAAGTTCTATGTGCCGGGCGGAGAGATTGCCAAGGCAGACGAGGCGGCCATCCTTGCCGCGCTGGGCCGGCCGGCGGGCGCCTTGGCGGCACCTCGCAGGGCCGATGGCGGTGTGGGGGGCGATTGGGCCGCCCGGTATCGCGGAGCTTTCGGTGACGCGCTGAAGGGGATGCGGATCGGCGTCTGGCAGCATTCGGCGGTCAGCCGTGACCTTCTGGTGATCTGCCTTGAAGCCATGGGCGCGTGGGTGGCCCCCT
>JALQTL010000347.1 GCA_023260935.1 Paracoccaceae bacterium | reverse complement strand
GGCCTCGGCCGAAGCCAGCCATGCGGCAGCGCTGGCGGGGGTCAGCAGCGCGCAGGCGCTGCCAGGGACATTCCTGCAAGAAGCGATAGGCCACATCGAAAGTGGCGCCGCCCCAGCATTCCACGCTGAACAGCCCGGCCAGGTTGGCAGCATAGCTTGGCGCGACCGCGATCATGTCGATCGACCGCATCCGCGTGGCCAGCAAGGACTGGTGGCCATCGCGCATGGTGGTATCGGTGATCAGCACCTTGGTCTGTGCCTTCATCCAGTCGGCCACTGCCTGCGGGCCCTTCTGCTCCAGCAGGTTGCGCGTGCCCATGGCGGGTTCGGCTTTCGGCTGAGGCGGGCGCGGCGCACGCGCCTCGGCCGGGGGCAGGGGGCGGCCGGCCGTTTCGGGGTGCCCGTTCACGGTGATGTCGGCGATATAGTTCAGGATCTTCGTGGCCCGGTCGCGCCGCTTGCGGAAGTTGAACAGATCGGGCGTCGTGTCGATGAACTTGGTGGTATAGCTGTCATCCAGAAAGGTCGGGTGCTTCAGCAGGTTGATGACGAATTCGATATTCGTCGCCACGCCCCGGATCCGGAACTCGCGCAAGGCCCGGTCCATCCGCGCGATCGCCTTTTCCGGGGTCTGGGCATGGGCCGTGACCTTCACCAAAAGCGAGTCATAATACCGCGTGATCACCCCGCCGGCATAGGCCGTGCCGCCATCCAGCCGGATGCCGTTGCCGGTGGCGCTGCGATAGGCGGTCAGTCGGCCGTAGTCGGGGATGAAGTTGTTCAGCGGGTCTTCGGTTGTCACCCGGCACTGCAGCGCATGGCCATTCAGCTTGATCCCTGCCTGATCCGCCACCCCGGTGGCTTCGGCCAGTGTCTTGCCCTCGGCAATCAGGATCTGGGCTTGCACGATGTCGATCCCGGTCACTTCTTCCGTGACGGTATGTTCCACCTGCACGCGAGGGTTCACCTCGATGAAGTAAAACTTGCCCTCGTCCATATCCATCAGGAATTCGACGGTGCCGGCGCACTCGTAATTCACATGGGCACAGATCTTGCGCCCCATCTCGCAGACTTCGGCCCGTTGCGCTTCGGTCAGATAGGGGGCGGGGGCGCGTTCCACGACCTTCTGGTTGCGCCGCTGCACCGTGCAGTCGCGTTCCCAAAGGTGATAGATATGGCCCTGCTTGTCGCCAAGGATCTGCACTTCCACATGGCGGGCGCGCTGGATCATCTTTTCCAGATAGCCTTCGCCATTGCCAAAGGCGGCTTCCGCCTCGCGCCGGCCTTCGCGCACCTTCGTCTCTACCTCGTCTTCCGACAGGATCGGCCGCATGCCCCGGCCGCCCCCGCCCCATGAGGCTTTCAGCATCAGCGGATAGCCAATTTCAGCCGCCTGCTTTCTGACCAGCGCCATATCCTCGCCCAGCACCTCGGTCGCGGGGATCACCGGCACACCGGCCGCAATCGCCACCTGCCGGGCACTTGCCTTGTCACCAAGCGCGCGCATGGTTTCGGCGCGCGGCCCGATGAAGGTGATCCCGGCCTGATCGCAGGCATCCACGAAATCGGGGTTTTCCGACAAAAGCCCATAGCCCGGGTGAATGGCATCCGCGCCCGACATCTTGGCGACCCGGATGATTTCCGGAATCGACAGATAAGCCCCAACCGGCGAAAGCCCCTCGCCGATGCGGTACGCCTCATCCGCCTTGAAGCGGTGCAGGCTCAGCTTGTCTTCCTCGGCATAGACAGCAACGGTCTTCTTTCCCATCTCATTGGCGGCGCGCATCACGCGGATCGCGATTTCCCCCCGGTTGGCGACAAGAATCTTGCGGAACTCGGGCATCGGTCACTCCCTCGTGAAGATGGGTCAGTGACGGGCACTCTAGGGGTGCTGCGATGCGGCGCAAGTCCGCGCACCGACTAAATTGCAAATTTTTGCGAAATATTCAGCAAGGATTTGCAATTGCAAACTGCCCTTGCCCCCAGTTTCGCGCGGCCTGTCCGGGGCTGGGGCCGCCTCAAGCCGGTCGTGCGAAAGATCGGGGCGCTCGGCCCTTGGCCATGCCAGCGGGACGGGATGGCCCCTGTGCCAGCGCTCGGTGCCGCACTGGGCGATCTATCCAAATCCATCACCCCCCAGTGGCGGCCAAAGGGCGGCGGGGTACGGTGGCAAACAATGGAACAATGCACGAACAAGGGTTTCGCTTTCCGCGAAGGGGCGCTAATCTTGCGCCATGAATGACTGGGATGAACATGATGCCCTTGCCGCTGCGGCGGTGCCATTGTCGCAACGGGCAATGGCCGCGCGGCCTGCGCCCTATCTGGATGACCTGAACCCCGCGCAGCGCGCCGCGGTCGAGGCGCTGGATGGCCCGGTGCTGATGCTGGCCGGGGCGGGCACCGGCAAGACCAAGGCGCTGACCGCCCGCATCGTGCATCTTCTGAACACCGGCCGCGCCCGCCCGAACGAGGTCTTGTCCGTCACCTTCACCAACAAGGCCGCCCGCGAGATGAAAGAGCGTGTGGGCCGGCTTTTGGGGCATGTGGCCGAAGGCATGCCATGGATGGGCACCTTCCATTCGCTGTCGGTCAAGATCCTGCGCCGTCACGCCGAACTGGTCGGACTAAAGCCAAACTTCACGATTCTTGACACTGATGATCAGATCCGCCTTCTCAAGCAATTGATTCAGGCCGCGAATATCGACGAAAAGCGCTGGCCCGCACGCATGCTGGCCGGCATGATCGACAGCTGGAAGAACCGCGCCCTTGGACCTGACCGTGTGCCATCGTCCGAAGCTGGCGGGTTCAACCACATGGGAACCGAACTTTACGAACAGTATCAGGCCCGTCTGCGCACCCTGAATGCTACCGATTTCGGCGATCTGCTTCTGCATTGCGTGACCATCTTTCAGGCCCATCCCGATGTTCTGGCGCAGTATCAGCGCAGGTTCCGCTATATTCTTGTGGATGAGTATCAGGATACCAACGTGGCCCAGTATCTGTGGCTGCGGCTTTTGGCACAGGCGCATCGCAACATCTGCTGCGTGGGCGATGACGATCAGTCGATCTATGGCTGGCGGGGCGCCGAGGTGGGCAATATCCTGCGGTTCGAAAAGGATTTTCCGGGCGCCCATGTCGTTCGGCTGGAACAGAACTACCGCTCCACCGCGCATATCCTTGCCGCCGCGTCGGGGGTGATTGCAGCCAATACCGGGCGCCTTGGCAAGACGCTGTGGACCGCGGCGCGGAGTTGTTTAATGAGCATCGTGAGGCGGAGGAATACAGTTGTTCCAGTTGCCACGGTGAGGACGGCGCCGGACTGGATGCCAAGCAGATAGCACGCTACCCGGTGTTCAATCCGAATCTGGGTGG
>JALQTL010000293.1 GCA_023260935.1 Paracoccaceae bacterium | reverse complement strand
GCCCTTGACTGGATGCTGGTCTTTTTTCATGCCCGGGGGGAATATCTGCAAAAGCTGCTGCCCACGGGGCAGCGGCGCATCGTTTCGGGCAAGGTGGAGCTTTTTGACGGCGTGGCGCAGATGGCCCACCCCGACCATGTGCTGCGCCCCGAGGAGGCGGGCGATCTGCCGGGCTATGAACCGGTTTATCCGCTGACCGCAGGGGTGACGCAAAAGCTGGTGACCAAGGCCGTGGCCGCGGCGCTGGCCCGGGCGCCGGACCTGCCGGAATGGATAGACCCGGCGCTGAAGGCGCGTGAAGGCTGGCCCGACTGGCGCGCGGCTGTGCGGGCGGTGCATGCGCCGCAGGGGGCGGGCGGACTGGCGCCCACCGATCCGGCCCGCGCCCGGCTGGCCTATGATGAGCTTTTTGCCCATCAGGTGACTCTGTCGCTGGCGCGGGTGTCCTTGCGCCGGCAAAAGGGCGCGATGACGCGGGGGCATGGTCGGCTTAAGGCGCAGGTTCTGGCCAGCCTTCCCTATGCCCCCACGAAGGCACAGACGCGGACCATCGCCGAAATCACCGCCGACATGGCCCAGCCCTTGCGGATGAACCGGCTGCTTCAGGGCGATGTGGGGGCGGGAAAAACCCTTGTTGCCTTCATGGCGCTGCTTACGGCGGTCGAGGCGGGCGGGCAGGGGGTCATGATGGCCCCGACCGAGATTCTGGCCCGCCAGCACCATGAAGGGCTGGCGCCCCTGGCCGCGGCGGCGGGGGTAAGGCTGGTGCTGCTGACGGGGCGCGACAAGGGGGCGGAACGTGCGGCCAAGCTGCGCGATCTGGCCGAGGGGCGGATCGACATTCTGGTGGGCACTCATGCGGTGTTCCAGAAGGATGTGGCCTTTCACGATCTGCGGCTGGCGGTGGTGGATGAACAGCACCGCTTTGGCGTGGCGCAGCGGATGGAGCTGGGGGCGAAGGGGCGCGCGGTTGATGTGCTGGTGATGACGGCCACGCCAATTCCGCGCAGCCTTGCGCTGGCCACCTATGGCGACATGGATGTGTCGGTGCTGGATGAAAAGCCTGCGGGCCGCAAGCCGGTGAAAACCGCGCTGATCGCCAGTTCCCGGATCGACGAGGTGGTGGCCCATCTGGCCCGTGCGGTGGCCGAAGGGCGGCAGGCCTATTGGGTCTGCCCGCTGGTCGAGGATTCTGAAGTGCTGGATTATGCCAGTGCCGAAGCCCGTTTCGCGCATCTGCGCGCGGCCCTTGGCGAGGGCATCGTGGGGCTGGTTCATGGCCAGATGCCCCCGGCCGAGAAGGATGCCGCAATGGCCGATTTCGTGGCCGGGCGCAGCCGCGTGCTGGTGGCGACCACGGTGATCGAGGTGGGGGTGAACGTGCCCAATGCCAGCATCATGGTGATCGAGCGGGCCGAGATCTTTGGCCTTGCGCAGTTGCACCAGTTGCGTGGCCGGGTGGGGCGGGGGGCGGCCTCGTCGACCTGCCTGCTGATGTATCAGTCCCCGCTCAGCGAAAGTGGCGAACGGCGTCTGAAGACGATCCGCGATACCGAGGATGGCTTTCGCATCGCCGAGGAAGATCTGGCGATGCGCGGGGCGGGCGATCTGATCGGCACGGCACAATCGGGGCTGCCGAAGTTCCGCGTGGCCGATCTGGAACGACAGGCCGCGCTGATGGCCGTGGCCCAGACCGATGCGCGCGCGCTGCTGGCGATGGACCCCGGCCTGACGGGGCCGCGCGGGCAGGCGACGCGGCTGCTGTTGTGGCTGCTGGATCAGGACCGGGCGATCCGCCTGATTGGCGTGGGATGACCGGTTTCGCGTGCGAAACACGAAATGTTCACGAATGTTCTTAAAAAGTTCTTTACAGATGCCGGGGCGATGTGAGAACAATGGGGCAACATCAACAGGAGGTTGCCATGGTTGCCCAAGTCAAGGAAATCATCATCCGTTCGCGCGGCGCACTGGTCGAAGATCTGATCGGGATCACGGCGCTCTTTGTTGGCCTGTTCACGATCCTCAGTTTCTGACATCTGCCTGCGGTCTGTTCCCCGGCGCGTTGCCTGCATCTGTCCCCAATGTGATGCCGCCTGTCACGCGCCCAGACACGCCACTGCCGCCGCCGTCATCCCCGACGCGCGGCGGTTTTTTTTATGCCTTTGGGGCGCCTCAGGCCTTGGAAAACGCGCCCTGCGCCTCGGCCGCCTCGGCGGCTTCGGTGATGGCTTCCAGCGCCAGCAGGATCGAGGCGTGGCGGTTCTTGTAATCGCGGGCGGGCAGCAGCACCTCAAACCCGGTGAAGGGGGCCGCCGGCACCGGGCCACCCGCTTTCAGCATCGCGCGCAGCGCATCGCGGGCGGCGGCCAGCTCGGCAGTGCTGCGCCCCAGCGCCACGGCCCCCAGCACCCCGGCGGCGGCCTGCCCCAGCGCGCAGGCCTTCACATCCTGCGCGAATTCCGCCACCCGCCCGCCTTCCATCACCACATCCGCCGTGACGGTCGACCCGCAGAGCGGCGAGCGTTTGCGCACGCTGGCCTGAGGTGCCGGCAACCGGCCCAGATGCGGGATATCGGCCGCCAGTTCCAGAATGCGCCCCGAGTAAAGTTTGATCAGATCGCTGTCGCTCACCGGCTTTCCCTTTCGCTCCGTCTTAGATAGACCCGAATTCCGGTTCCGCCAAGGAGAAGCCAGATGCCCTTTGACCCGGCCAGCCTGAAATATGATGCGCAGGGGCTGATCCCCTGCATTGCGCAGGATCACGCCACGGGCGAGGTCTTGATGTTCGCCTGGATGAATGCCGAAAGCCTTGCACGCACGCTCGCTTCGGGGCAGGTGACCTATTGGTCGCGGTCGCGGGGGGCATTCTGGGCCAAGGGCGAAAGTTCAGGCCATGTGCAGCGGCTGGTCGAGCTGCGGCTGGATTGCGACCGCGATTGCCTTCTGGCGCTGGTGACGCAGGAAGGCCCGGCCTGCCACACCAACCGCCGGTCGTGCTTTTACACCGCGCTGCGGGGGGCCGAGGAAGTGGAAATGATGGCCCCGATGACCTGAAGAAAAGGGACGGGCAAGGGGAACCTATGCGCCGTTTGCACGTTTTCCCCCCGGGGCGCCCGAACCACCCTTGACCTCGCGGCGTTTAGCCCAACTATCAGCGGCAGTCGGATTCTGCCGAGAAAGGACCAAAACAATGGCATTCACCCTTCCCGATCTGCCCTATGCCCATGATGCGCTTGCGTCGCTGGGGATGTCGAAAGAGACGCTGGAATACCACCACGACCTGCACCACAAGGCTTATGTCGACAATGGCAACAAGCTGATTGCCGGCACCGAATGGGAAGGCAAGTCGCTTGAGGATATCGTGCGCGGCACCTATCAGGCCGGCGCCGTGGCGCAGAATGGCATCTTCAACAATGCCAGCCAGCACTGGAACCACAACCTGTTCTGGGAAGTGATGGGCCCGGGCGAAAACAAGAAGATGCCGGGCGCGCTGGAAAAGGCGCTGGTCGAGGCTTTCGGATCGGTCGCCAAGTTCAAGGAAGATTTCGCCGCCGCCGGTGCCGGCCAGTTCGGGTCGGGCTGGGCCTGGCTGGTGAAGGACAAGGACGGGTCGCTGAAGGTGACCAAGACCGAAAACGGCGTGAACCCCCTGTGCTTTGGCCAGACCACGCTGCTGGGCTGCGATGTGTGGGAACATTCCTACTACATCGATTTCCGCAACAAGCGCCCGGCCTATCTGACCAACTTCCTTGACAAGCTTGTGAACTGGGAAGCCGTCGCCGCGAAGATGTGACGCCAAGCGCCTGATCTGATTTGGAAACCCGCGCAATCCATGATTGCGCGGGTTTTTGCTTGGCCGAACTGTCGCACTGGTGCAACGGCGCAAGGCTTCCCACCTGAAAAGGGCGAAACAACAGGCAGCACAAGGAGGTAAGGATGGGAAAGCTGGCGCGTGGATGCTGGATTGTCGTGGCAGATGCACAGGGTGCGATGATCCTTGAAAATGTGGGCACGGTGCCCGAACCCGACCTGCGGCTGATCGACCGGATTGATGCCCCGGCCGTGACCCCGCATGACGACAGGCCGGGGCGGCGGTCTGATGGTGGGCCGAACCAGCGGTCCGCAATGGAGGTGACGGACCGTGCGCGCCTGTCGCAGATGGCCCTTGCCGCGATGATCGTGGCGCGCCTGTCGCGCGAGGCGGCGCGGGGCATGTTTCAGCGGCTGGCGATTGCCGCGCCGCCGCATCTTCTGGGGGCGATCCGCGATCGGCTGGACGATGATCTGAAGCGCCGCCTTCTGGTTGCGGTGCCCAAGCGGCTGACCAGCGAACCGCTGGGTCGGATCGGCAACCTGATGCAGGATGCGATGTATCCGGCGGCCTGACGGCCAGCGGGGCCGCCGTCAAGAAGCGGCGGGCTGGTCCAGCGCGGCCGAAAGCGCGGTCAGCAGCTCTTCGGTCGTGTCGAAGGCGCGGAAGAAGGAAAGAGAGTTCGCTTCGGCAAAACCCTGATCCACGACATGCTTTAGAAGTTGGATCAAGGGTGACCAGTAACCATCAGCATTCAAAAGAAAGATCGGCTTTCTGTGAAGGCCGATCTGACGCCAGGTCAGAACTTCAAAGAATTCATCCAGCGAACCTGCGCCGCCGGGCAGCACCACCACAGCATCCGAGTTCATGAACATCACCTTCTTGCGTTCGTGCATGTCCTCGGTGATGACAAGCTGGGTCAGGTCGCGTTTGCCGACCTCGCGCGCCATCAGATGGGTGGGGATCACGCCCATGGTGCGGGCGCCCGCCTCTTGGGCGGCGCGGGCCACTTCGCCCATCAGACCCACATCTCCGGCGCCATAGACCAGCCGCCAGCCCTTTTCCGCGATGGCCTTGCCAAGGCTGCGGGCATTGCGGGCATGGGCCGGATTGCGGCCCGGGCGTGATCCACAGAAGACACAGATCGAATGAAGCACGGTCATGGCAAGGGTATCTCCGGAATTTCCATTGCCTTTGTGGGTGATTGGGGTTTCCTATGCAAGGGAAAGCAGGGGCCGGGAACAGGCTCCGCGGTCCGGCCTGGCCGGATGGGGAGAGAACGGGGAAACGCATGGCGGGTTGGTCGGAATTGGGCGGCGGCGCAAGGGCCGTTGTCGCGCTTGCAGGGGTTGCGGTGATTGGCCTTGGCGGGCTGTTGCTGCTGGGGCCGGGGGATGCACCGCAGCCGGACGGAACGCCGGCGGCCAACACGGCGGCGGCGCCCGAAGCGCCGGCGCCGCAACCCGAGGTGGCCCCCACACCTTCTGCCGAGCCTGCCGCCGAGCCCGTCGCCGTGGTCGACGCGCCGGCCGTCGGCACATGGCGGGTGGCGCCCGATGGGGCTGCGGTGGTGGCCGGGCGGGCCCCGGCCGGGGCGATGGTGGTGATTTCGGTGGACGGGGCCGAGGCTGCGCAGACGCCCGCCGGCGCTGGCGGGGATTTCGCGGCGCTTTTCACGCTGCCCCCGAACCCGGTGCCCAGCCTGATGACGCTGGAGGCCCGGCTTGCCGATGGCACGGTTCTGGCCTTTGCCCAGTCGATCGCGCTGGCGCCGATCCCGGGGCCTGACCCGGCGCCTGCGGAAGAGCTTGCCTCGGGCGGGGCTGCGGCTGTCCTGATCACCGATGCGGGGGTAGAGGTTCTGCCCGCTCCTGAGGTTGCAGAGGCCCCGGCAGTCCCGGAACCGGCTGCCGAAGCGCCCCCCCCCGAAGTGCAAGCCACCGAAGTGCAAGCCGCGGAAGTGCAAGACCCGGAGGTGCCGGTTGCCGAAGCCCCGGTCGCGCTGCCGGAAGTGGCGGTGGATGCAATTTCCTATGATCCGGCGGGCCGGGTGATCCTGTCGGGGCAGGGCGTCGCGGGGCATGTGGTGCGGGCCTATCTGGACAATGCGCTTGCCATCGAAGGGCCGACGGCGGCCAATGGCCGGTGGAACCTGACGCTGCCAGATGGGGCGCCGGGCATCTATACCCTGCGGGTCGACATGCTGGCCCCCGATGGCAAGGTGGCCGCCCGCTATGAAACCCCGTTCAAGCGCGAAACGCCCGAGGCCCTTGCCGCCCTTGCCGCGCCCGCGAATGCGCCCGGGATCCCCGAACCTGCGGTGGTTGAGCCCGCCGCGCCAGAGCCTGTCGCGCCGGCGCCGGCCCCTGCTGAACCTGAGGCGCCGGCGCCTGTTGCCCCTGCGGCGGCACCGGCCGAACCGGCGCCTGCCGTGGTGGCATCAGCCCCCGAAGCCCCGGCAGCGCCTGCGGCCCCGGCGGAACCCTTGGCCCCGCCGGCGCCCGAACCCGCCGCCAGTGTTGCGGCAACACCGGACACCCCGGTGCAGCCGGGGGCCGAGCCTGCCCCCGAAGCCCCGCCGCAGATGGTATCGATCACCGTTCAGCCCGGCTATTCGCTGTGGAAGATTGCCCGCGATACCTATGGCGAAGGCGTGCTTTACGTTCAGGTCTATGAAGCCAACCGCGAACGCATCCGCGACCCTGATCTGATCTATCCCGGGCAGGTTTTCCTGCTGCCTGCACAATAGGGTCTGCATTCCGGCCTCTGGTCATTTGCGGGTCAAAAGCCTAGGTGTGGCGCAACAAGAGGCTTTACGCATGACCGAACCGCAAGACCGCCCGGCCACTGGCTGGCAAACAATCGTCCGTGTGATCCCGTATCTGTGGCCCGAGGGGAAGCCCTGGGTCAAGCGGCGGGTGGTCATCTCGCTTCTGATGCTGGTGATGGCCAAGATCATCTCGGTCTCCACGCCCTTTGTCTACAAGCAGGCGGTGGACGCGCTGGCGGGCGAGACGCCCGATACCGGCACCTTGCTGGGGCTGACGGCAGTGGGGCTGACCATCGCCTACGGCATGGCGCGGCTGATGACCGTGGGGTTTCAGGAACTGCGCGATGCGGTCTTTGTGCGGGTGGGGCAACGGGCCTTGCGCCAGCTTGCGCTGGAAACCTTTACCCATATCCACCGGCTTTCCTTGCGCTATCACATCACCCGCAAGACGGGTGGCCTTAGCCGGATCATCGAACGCGGGGTGAAGGGCGTCGATTTCCTGCTGCGCTTCATGCTTTTGTCGATCGGGCCGCTGATTCTTGAGCTTTTGATGGTGTCGATCATCTTTGCCACGGTCTTCGGGCTTTCCTATTCGGTTGTGGTGATCGTGGTGATCTCGATCTATGTGGCCTTCACCTTCAAGGTCACCGAATGGCGGGTGCAGATCCGGCGCGAGATGAATGCGCAGGATACCGATGCCAACCAGAAGGCCATCGACAGCCTGCTGAACTTTGAAACCGTCAAGTATTTCAACGCCGAGGCGATGGAGGCGCGGCGCTATGACGGGGCGATGCAGCGCTATGAATCGGCGGCCGTCAAGACCGGGCTTTCGCTGGCCTTCCTGAACTTCGGGCAGGCGCTGCTGATCACCTCGGGCCTTGTGATCGTGATGGCGATGGCGGCGCGCGGGGTTCAGGCGGGCACGCTGACCGTGGGCGATTTCGTGATGGTGAACGCCTATATGATCCAGATCACCATGCCGCTGAACTTCCTTGGCACGGTTTACCGCGAAATCCGTCAGTCGCTGACGGATATGGGCGAGATGTTCGGGCTTCTGGGCCAGCCGGCCGAGGTGGTGGACAAGCCCGGTGCCCCGGCGCTGGATGTGCGCGGCGGCGAGGTGCGGTTCGAGGACGTGCGCTTTGATTACGACCCGTCCCGCCCGATCCTGAAGGGGATCAGTTTCACCGTGGAACCCGGGCAGCGGGTGGCGCTGGTCGGGCCTTCGGGTTCGGGAAAATCCACCATCGCGCGGCTGTTGTTCCGGTTCTATGACGTGACGGGCGGGACGATCCGGATCGACGGGCAGGATCTGCGCGATGTCACGCAGACCTCGATCCACGGGCAGATCGGCGTTGTGCCGCAGGATACGGTGCTGTTCAACGACACGATCTATTACAACATCGCCTATGGCCGCCCCGATGCCAGCCGGGCCGAGGTGGAGGCGGCCGCGAAAGCCGCCAAGATCCACGATTTCATCCTGTCGCTGCCCGATGGCTATGACACCACCGTGGGCGAACGCGGGCTGAAGCTTTCGGGCGGGGAAAAGCAGCGCGTGGGGATCGCGCGTACGCTTTTGAAGAACCCGCCGATCCTGATTCTGGA
>JALQTL010000278.1 GCA_023260935.1 Paracoccaceae bacterium | reverse complement strand
CCTTGGGCCCCGCCGTCTCTGCGAAACCGATGGCGGGAATCGCCATCAGGGCAATTGCCCCCGCAAGAATGATCCCTTTCACCACCCGAACCTCCCTTTCAGATATATGAATAAGTTACGCTTGCATGAGTTCCCACCTGGGGCAAGTTCGAATTTTCGTGGATGACGGCGCCAAGCAAAAGGGGCCGCCCTCACGGACGGCCCCTCTGCAACTGTGGAAAGACTGGCGGCGGATCAGCCGACCAGTTCAAGACCCGAGAAGAAGAAGGCAATCTCACGCGCGGCCGATTCCGGGCTGTCAGAGCCATGGACCGAGTTTTCGCCCTTGGACAGCGCGAATTCCTTGCGGATGGTGCCTTCGGCAGCCGCCGCCGGGTCGGTCGCGCCCATCACTTCGCGGTTCTTGGCAATGGCGCCTTCGCCTTCCAGAACCTGAACCACCACCGGCTCGGAAGCCATGAAGCTGCACAGTTCGCCATAGAAGGGGCGTTCCTTGTGTTCGGCATAGAACTGACCGGCCTGTGCGGGCGACAGGTGAATGCGCTTGGACGCCACGACGCGCAGGCCAGCTTCCTCGAATTTGGCAACGATCTTGCCGGTCAGGTTGCGCTTGGTTGCGTCGGGCTTGATGATGGAAAGCGTGCGTTCGGTGGCCATGTCGGCATCTCCTGATATGGGTCAAGGCCCCTGCCTTGCCCGAGTGAATTGCGGCGCGTGCCTAACATGGGCCGCGGGCGATGAAAAGCCTGTGACAGCGGGCGGAAGGGGTTACTTCTTGTCCATATGCTTGCGCAGGCGGCTGGGGGTGTGGAACTTGCGCTCCTTCCACGGATTTTCGTTCCCCTGACTGCGGAAGAACAGCCTGATCGGCGTGCCCGGCATGTCAAAATGATCGCGCAAACCATTGACAAGATACCGCTTATAGCTTTCCGGCAGCTCATCGGCACGCGAACATTTCACCACGAACCCCGGGGGGCGGGTCTTGGCTTGCGTGATATAACGCAGCTTGATCCGGTGCCCGCCCGGCGCGGGCGGCGGGTGCGCCTCGGTCATCGCGCCCAGCCAGCTGTTCAGCCGCGCCGTGGGAATGCGGCGGTTCCAGACATCATGCGCACGGCGGATGGCATCATGCAGCCGGTCCAGACCCCGCCCGGTCTTGGCCGAAACCGTCACCAGCGGCGCCCCGCGCAACTGCGGCAAAAGCCGGTCGAACATCTCTTTCAACTCGGCCAGCTTTTCCTGCTTTTCGTCTTCCAGATCCCATTTGTTGACCGCAATCACCACGGCGCGGCCTTCGGTTTCGGCAAAATCGGCAATCCGCAGATCCTGCTGTTCAAAGGGGATCTCCACATCCAGCAGCACCACCACCACTTCGGCGAAACGAACCGCGCGCAGACCATCAGCCACCGAAAGTTTTTCAAGCTTTTCCGTGACTTTCGCCCTTTTCCTCATCCCCGCAGTATCAAAGATGCGCACCGGCGTGCCCATCCATTCGGTGCGAACCGAGATGGCATCGCGGGTAATCCCCGCTTCGGGGCCCGTCAACAGCCGGTCTTCGCCAAGGATCTTGTTGATCAGCGTTGATTTGCCGGCATTCGGGCGGCCGATCACCGCAATCTGAAGCGGTTTCTTTGCCGTGGGATAATGGGCGGTTTCATCCGCCTCCACCTCGGCCTCTTCTTCCGAGATGTCTTCATCCACCACCGGCGCGTTCAGCGCCTCACGTTCGGCAAATTCGGCCTCCAGCGGTTTGAGCAGATGATAAAGATCATCCATCCCCTCGCCATGTTCGGCCGACAGCCGCACAGGTTCGCCCAACCCCAGCGACCATGCCTCAAGCGCGCCTTCCTCGCCGGCGCGACCCTCGGCCTTGTTCACGCCAAGGATCACCCGCGCCGCCTTCTTGCGCAGGATTTCGGCAAAAACCTCGTCAGAGGGGGTCACACCCACGCGGCCATCCAGCAGGAACAGGCAGATATCGGCCATGTCGACCGCACGCTCCGTCAGACGGCGCATCCGCCCCTGAAGGCTGTCATCCGTCACCTCTTCCAGCCCAGCGGTATCAATCACCGTAAAGCGCAGGTCAAACAGCTTGGCATCGCCTTCACGAAGGTCGCGCGTCACCCCCGGCTGGTCATCGACAAGCGCCAGCTTGCGCCCCACAAGGCGGTTGAACAGGGTGGATTTGCCCACATTCGGGCGGCCCACGATGGCGAGGGTGAAACTCATGTCAGGGGTCCGATCGTCTTCAAGCCGCCCCCTTTACAGGGGAAAGCCGTCAACGGAAAGCGTGAAGTTGCCCATTGCCCGACAGGACATACAGCACCCCGCCCGCCAGCGCCGGGGCTGCCGCCGCCCCGCCCGGAATGGGCGCGGTATAGACCATCGCCCCGTCTGTGGGGTCGAACAGCCGCAACAGACCGTCAGAGGACACAACCGCAATGCGCCCCCCTGCCAGAACCGGGCCGTAATGGGTATGCACCGATTTGCGGCGCTTTGGCTTTTCCTTCAGGAAATAGGGCATCTCGGCGGTCCAGATCACGGCGCCCGTCGCGGCATCAAGGCGCACCAGACGCGCCTCGTCATTCACCACGAAGACCGATCCGCCCACCACCAGCGGCGGGTTCAGCGCCCCTTCCACCGCAGTCCAGAGCCGTTCGCCGGTCGACACGCGAATGGCCGCCGTCCGCCCGGCGGCCGTGCCGGCATAGATCACATCGCCCACCACCACCGGGTCGCCGGTGATATCGGTCATCCCTGCGTAGCCCCGCCCCGGGCGCTGCCCGGTGACAGGCGCGCCCCAGGCCCGCGTGCCGTTCACCCGCAGGGCGGCGGCAAGCTCTCCGCTGGCAAAGGGGAACACGACCGTCCGGTCCAACACCGCGGGGGCCGAGGAGCCCACTACCGACGCCACGGCCGATGTCCCGCTCATCGTCCAGCGGACGCGGCCATCCTTGGTCCCGACGGCATGGCCCGCGCCATCCCGGGTCGTGACATAGACGGTATCGCCGTCAACCGCAGGGGCACCGGCCACCGGGCTGTCAAGCCGCTGCCGCCAGACCACGCCGCCCGTGCGCGCATCCAGCGCCACCAGCTCGCCGTATCCGGTCGCCGCCAGCACCTTGCCGTCGCCAAAGGCCAGCCCGCCACCCGAAACATTGCCACCCCGGTCAAACGGCGCCGTCAGATCGGCCTGCCAAAGCCGCGCGCCCGACGATGCCGTCGCCGTCACCCGCGCCGCGCTGTCCATGGTGAAGATGCGCCCCTCTGCCACGATGGGCGAGGCGGCGATCCGGTTCCTGCGCGAATTGCCGGCACCGACAGACGCGGTCCAGATCCGCTGAGGTGCAGCGGAAAGCTGGCCGTGGGGGGAATCGTGCCGCACCGTGCCGCCCCGGTGGGTCCAGTCCGCATTGGCCGAAGCCGGCGGCAGCGTGATCGGCACGCTCTGGTTTTCGGGCATGTCCGGCGGGGCCACGGGCGCGGGCTCTCCCTCGACCGGGATCGACGCGGCCAGATCGGCCCGCACCGGAAAGCGTTCGCCCGTCAGCACCACTTCGCGCGCGCATCCGGTCAGCAGCAGGGCGGCCAGCACCGCGGTCAGCCCCATGTTCGACTTCAGCTTTGCCACCCGTATCACCCCGACCATTCCCTGCCCTGTCACCGCGCCGGCATCAGCCGCCGCTTGCCCCGGCGGCATCACCGCCTAGGGCCACGATCATCTGTTCGGCCCGCTGGCGCAAGCCTGCAGGTGCCTCCTGATCCGTCGTCAGCGCCCGAAGGGCTGTGATCGCCTCGGCTATCTTGCCTTCCTCGACCGACAGATAGGCCGATTGTTCCAGCGCCAGAGTGCGGAAGGCCCGCCCCGGCGCGGAAATACCGTCCAGCGCCGCGCGCCTTTCGGAAACGGACATGTCCGACCCCGCCACGATCACCCGGCGCAGCACCGCCAGATCACGCAGGCTTTGCGGCTGGCTGGCATCGCCGGCCAGCGCCGTCAGCGCGGCCAGTGTGGCGGCCTTGTCCTGTTCGGGGTCCGATGCCAGCACCAGTTGCAGCAGCGCCTGCTGCGACCCGGTGGCCGTGATGGCAGACAGCGCCGCGCGCCGTTCCTCGGTTCCGCCGGTATCCAGCGCATCCAGCAGCGCATCGCCAAAGGCCTGCGCATTGGCCGCGGCCCGCGCCTTGGACCATTCATTATAGGCCGTGCCGCCCACAACGCCGATAACCAGCAGCGCGCCGATCCAGCCGTATTTGCGAAACAGCGCGAACAGACGGTCACGGCGGACCTCTTCGGTCACTTCGTCGATGAAACTCTCGGGATTGCTCACTGCGATCTGGCTTTCAAAAGACGCGATTTTTCCCGGGCAGGCGCCATATTGCCACCCGCCGGTCACTTGCGACTGTCTTACACGCAAGCGCAAGCCCTTGCCAAGCCCCGCGGGGCACTGCCCGTCTTTACCTGCCGCCCCCTACGGCCACCACACCCGTGCCCCCAACTCCCTTTCCCGGCGGGCCAATCCCCGCCATGCAGGTTGCGGCATGGCCCGCCCCGCACTAGATACGCCCTTTCAAGCGTTGACCGCCTGCCCCGCCCGCCTGCCCCAGATGAAAAGGAACCGATGCGCATCGTGCCCCCCCTGACTGCCGCCGCCGTTGCCGCTTCGCTCTATCTGGCGGTCTTCGAACGTGACCGGCTGATGGCCCTGACCGGCGCCGATGCCCCCGGGGCCAAAGAGGCAACCACAGCCCAACCCGCAGCAGATGATCGGGGCGGGCCGGTCGCGGTGGTGGCCATCACCTCTGTCGCGGCCGAGGTGCAGAACGCCGTCCG
>JALQTL010000266.1 GCA_023260935.1 Paracoccaceae bacterium | reverse complement strand
GCTTGGGCCGGAACCCAAGGCGCTGGCCTTTCTGGAACGAGTCATTCAGGCCGACCATTGCCTTTACGCGCTTGGCCATGACGGCAGCTTGATCGGGCTTGCCGGCTTCAAGACCCCAAGGGGCAGCTTCTCAGGGGGCGGTGCCGATGATCTTCGCAGTGTCTATGGTCAGTTCGGCGGGCTGTGGCGCGCTTTCCTGCTGCGCCTTTTGCAAAGCGAGGTGGATAACGAACGCTTTCTGGTGGACGGCATCTGCGTGGCCCGGGAATGGCGCGGCCACGGGGTAGGCACCGCCCTGATTGACGCGCTGTTCCAAGAGGCCCGCTGGCGCGGCTATCCTGCGATCCGGCTGGAGGTGATCGAGGCGAATGTGCGGGCGCGGGCGCTTTATGAACGTATGGGCTTTACCGTCTGGCGCACCGAAACGCTGGGCCCTCTGCGCCATGTCTTCGGCTTTTCCCGGTCCACCACCATGGTGCGCGACCTGCGCTGATCCGGTCGCGGACCGCATCCCTTAACTGTCGCCGGAATCGCAACAAAACACCCGCCGGGCCAATCTTTAGGCGAATTTCCCCCTGCTCAAGGATAATACCCTGTGCCATAGTGCGCGCACGCCGGACATGGCGTTGTTCTGAAAGCACGCCAGCAAGGCGGCAATCACTGAGGGAACCGTGAAATGCTTAATGAATTCAAGGCTTTTATCGCCAAGGGCAATGTCGTTGATCTGGCCGTCGGGATCATTATCGGCGCTGCCTTCACCGCCATCGTCAACTCGTTGGTCTCTGATCTGATCAACCCGATCATCGGCCTGCTGACGGGCGGGATAGACTTTTCGAACCTTTTTGTCGACCTTTCCGGCACGAACCCCGCCTCGCTTGCCGCCGCCCGCGATGCCGGGGCCCCGGTCTTTGCCTATGGTGCCTTCCTGACGGCTGTTATCAACTTCCTGATCATCGCCTGGGTCGTGTTCCTTCTGGTCAAGGCCGTCAACCGCCTGAAGGCCGCAACAGCCAAGGAAGAAGCGGCTGCCGCCCCGGCCGGGCCGTCGGAACTGGATGTGCTGATGGAAATCCGCGACTCGCTGAAGCGCTGACCCGCCAACAAACCGAACCTGCCAAAGGCCCCTGCCAGGTAGCAGGGGCCTTTGTCGTTCAGACCGCAGGACGGGATGGGCGCTGCCGCAGATAAACCCACCACAACCGATAAACCGTCAGCACAGCCAAAGGGGCGAAATGGACAAGCGCGGGTGGCCAGCCGGTCCAGCCATGCAAAGCCGTCCAGTGCAGCAAGGTAGCCGCCGCCGCCAGATAGGTCAGCCGCTGCACCGGCTTCCACCAAGTGCCCAGCCACCGGACCGCCCGGTCCGTGGATGTGGCGGCCAACGGAATGAAGACCAGCAGCGCCACCCAACCGGCGAACATGTCAAGATGCGTGGCCTGCGCCAGCACGTTTGACAGGCTGCCCTTGTCGACCAGATAGACATAGGTATGCAGCGCGGCATAGAAAAACGCCGCCAGCCCGAAATAGCGCCGGTTGGCCTTCAGCCACCGCGCCCAGTCAGCGCCCTTTGTCAGATACAGCAACGGTGTCGCCATCATCGAGATGATCATGAAACGCGCGGCAAACTCTCCCGTCGGGTGAAGAAGCCGGTGAAAGGCGCGCGCATCGTCGCCAAGCAGGGCCGTGGTCATCCCCAGCGCGGGGACAGAGAGCAAAAGCCAAAGCCAATAGGGGGAAAGTCGTGAAAGCATGATGTCACCTCGTTCAACCCTGCTTTCACGCACCCTGACAGGGCTTTCCGTCGCTTAAATCTTCATTGCCGCATCGGCCGTGATATGCGGCAGACCCAGCGCCTCACCCACCGCGGCATAAGTCAGCTTGCCGGCATGGACATTCAGCCCCGCCTTCAGATGCGGATCATCCGCACAGGCCTGCTTCCAGCCCTTGTCTGCCAGCGCCAGCAGGAAAGGCAGCGTCGCATTGCCCAACGCCTGGGTCGAGGTGCGGGCAACCGCCCCGGGCATGTTGGCCACGCAATAATGCAGGATGCCGTCCACCTCATAGATCGGATCCTGATGCGTGGTGGCACGGCTGGTTTCAAAGCAGCCGCCCTGATCGATCGCCACATCCACGATCGCCGCGCCCGGCTTCATGGTGGAAAGCTGCGCGCGGCTGACCAGTTTCGGCGCTGCCGCCCCCGGGATCAGCACCGCGCCGATGACCATATCCGCCTCGGCCACCAGTTCCGCCGTGGTGCCCGCACTTGCATAGGCATTCTTGAAGCTGTGACCGAAGACGTCATCAAGATAGCGCAGGCGCGGCAGGGATCGGTCCAGCACGGTCACATCCGCCCCCATTCCGGCCGCCACCTTTGCCGCATGGGTGCCCACCACCCCGCCGCCGATCACGACGACACGGGCCGGGGCAACCCCCGGCACACCGCCCAGCAGCACACCACGGCCGCCATTGGCCTTTTGCAATGTCCAGGCCCCAACCTGCGGGGCAAGCCGTCCCGCCACTTCCGACATCGGCGCCAGAAGCGGCAATCCACCACTGCGGTCGGTCACGGTTTCATAAGCGATCGCGGTCACACCCGATTTCAACAGATCCCGCGTCTGCTCCGGATCAGGCGCCAGATGCAGATAGGTGAACAGCACCTGCCCCTCGCGCAGACGCGCCCGCTCCACGGCTTGGGGCTCCTTCACTTTCACGATGATCTCGGCCTTCGAAAAGACCTCCTCCGGCGTCGGCAGGATGGTGGCCCCGGCGGCCACATAATCCGCATCGGCAAAGCCGGCTCCCACACCGGCCGTCGCCTCCACCATCACCTGATGGCCATGGGCCACCGCTTCGCGCACGGCATTCGGGGTCATCCCCACCCGAAACTCCTGCGGCTTGATTTCCTTCGGACAACCGATCTTCATGTCATGCCTCCCCAGCATCTTCTTGGCCGGACAAACGCCCACCTGTGCAAAAAAGGATCGCGCCGTTTTGACGGAAATGCTTTGAAAGATCGGTGACAATGCGTGGCATCAAGCGTAAATTTCACCTCAATACCTGCAAAGTATCGAAGAAAATTCCAGCCCCATGGATCTTGACGCAACCGACCGCCGTATCCTGAACGTCCTTCAGAAAGAAGGCCGCATCACCAATGCCGAACTTTCAGACAGGGTGAACCTGTCGCCTTCGGCGTGCCACCGACGGACCCAGCGGCTCGAGGAAGAAGGATACATCGCCGCCTTCGTTGCCTTGCTGGAACCACGCAAGCTTGGCCGCAACACCACCGTCTTTGTCGAGATCACCCTGTCAGGTCAGGCAGAGGAACTGCTTGATGCCTTTGAACGCGAGGTTGCCCGCATCCCCGATATCCTCGAATGCCACCTCATGGCCGGATCCGCCGACTATCTGCTGAAGATGCTGGTCGAGGATACCGAGGATTTCGCCCGCATCCACCGCCAGTTCCTGTCGCGCCTGCCCGGCGTGCGGCAGATGCAATCTTCCTTCGCGCTGCGGACAGTGGTGAAGACCACCGCCCTTGCCGTCTGAAATCCTGGCCTTTTCCATGCCGGCGTCCCGCCCCGGGGCCGATCGGGCAGGGTGAGTATTTAAGACCAAGATGAAACGACAAGAACCACGACTGGCCCTTCATCTTGGCAAAAATACTCATCTTTCGCCATCGATGACGGGCACTTCAGGCCGGATTGAGCGGAAAATGAAAAACCCCCGGCCAGAGGACGGGGGTTGATCGTGGCGGGCATCGCTGCCCCAGTGTCGCGTAACGCCTTAGATTGCGCCTTCGCGTTGAGCCTTCTTGCGCGCGAGTTTGCGTGCACGGCGGACCGCTTCGGCTTGCTCGCGCGCTTTCTTGACGGAGGGCTTCTCGAAATGCTGCTTGAGCTTCATTTCCCGAAACACGCCTTCGCGCTGGAGCTTCTTCTTCAGGGCCCGAAGGGCCTGTTCGACGTTGTTGTCACGAACGCTGACCTGCATGTGGTTGTCACCACCTTCCTAAGTTAGAGTTGCACTGTAAGTGCAGGCGAGGCGGGCTATAACAAAGGCAGACCCACCTGTCCACCTTTGCAACCGAGGGAAGTCCGATGGAACAGCCGAATTCGACAGATACAGCTGCGGCACGGGTGCTGGATGCCGCTGTGATGCATGTGCCCTTCGATGGTTGGACGGAAGCCAGCTTTCGCGGCGCCGTGACCGATTCGGGTGTTGATCCGGCGCTGGCCCGGGCCCTGTTCCCGCGCGGAGGTGTGGATCTGGCCATCGCCTATCACAAGCGCGGGGATGACCTGATGCGGCAGCGGCTGGCGGAAACCGATCTTTCCGCCCTGCGCTTTCGCGACCGGATCGCGAAAGCCGTACGGCTTCGGCTGGAGGTTGTGGATGACCGCGAGGCGGTTCGACGGGGCACCACCCTGTTCGCCCTGCCGATCCATGCCGCCGACGGGGCGCGGCTGATATGGGGCACGGCCGATGCGATCTGGTCGGCCTTGGGCGATACCAGCCGCGACTTGAACTGGTACACCAAGCGCGCAACGCTTTCGGCCGTCTATTCCGCCACCGTTCTTTACTGGCTGGGCGATGACAGCCCCGGCAATCAGGCCACATGGGATTTCCTGGACCGGCGGATCGAAGATGTGATGCGGTTCGAAAAGGCGAAGGCCAGCCTGCGCGAGAACCCGGTTTCAAAGGCGCTGCTTGCGGGGCCGCTGAAGTTCATGGAAAAGATCCAGATGCCGAAGGTTCCCGATGACCTGCCCGGCAAGGTGATGGACCGTTTCCGCTGAAAGGCCCGTGATGACCCTCTCTCATACCATGCGCGCTGTCGCAATCTCTCGTCCCGGCGGGCCAGAGGTGCTGACGCCCGTGACCCAGCCCGTGCCAGTGCCCGGCCATGGGCAGATCATCATCCGTGTAGCCTATGCCGGGGTGAACCGGCCCGATGCCCTGCAACGCGCAGGTCTTTATGCGCCGCCGCCCTCGGCCTCTCCCCTGCCCGGGCTGGAAGCCGCCGGGACAGTGGTGGAGCTGGGGCCGAATGTCACCCGCTGGAAGATCGGCGATCAGGTCTGCGCACTGCTGCCCGGGGGGGGATATGCCGAATATGTGGCCACGCATGAGGCGCATGCCCTGCCAGTGCCGCCCGGCATGCCTCTGCGCGAGGCAGCCTGCCTGCCCGAAACCTGCTTCACCGTCTGGTCGAACGTGGTGATGCGCGGCGGGCTGACGGCAGGCGAACGGTTTTTGGTGCATGGTGGCGCCTCGGGCATCGGGACAACCGCGATCCAGATCGCCCGCGCGCTGGGTGCCCGTGTCTTCACCACGGCGGGCAGCGATGAAAAAGCCCGAGCTTGCGAGGGTCTTGGGGCGGAGCGGGCCTTCAACTACATCTCTACGCCGTAACAGCGCCAGGGATACGACTGTCCAGTCAGACGGAATGTTGGGACCCGAAGAGTCCTCAACGACGCAGAGGTCACTCATCATTGCTGCCAAATCATCCATCGTATCGTTGAGCAATGCGCACGGCCTGAATAGCAGCCTCGCGCTTATTGCGGGTCAGCTCACCTAACAAGTTGTCAATAGCCGCATTAGGGTCGTCCGACGATTTGATTAGATC
>JALQTL010000239.1 GCA_023260935.1 Paracoccaceae bacterium | reverse complement strand
CCGAACACCTCGGCCGACCGCAGCACCGCGCCCACGTTATGCGGGTCTGTCACCCTGTCCAGCAGCACCACCAGCGGTGCGCCGGCGCCCGATACCGCCACATCTGCCAGCTTGCCCCAGTTCAGCGGGCGTACTTCCAGCGCCGCCCCCTGGTGGACCGAGCCTTCATCGATCGGCACGCTGAAGCTGCGCGGGTCGGTCAGTTCCGGTTCCATCCCCGATTGGGCAACGGCATCCTGCAACTTGTCCAGCGCGTTCTTGGTGACCACCAGTCGCAGCTTTTCGCGTGCGGGGTTCAGCAGGGCATCGCGCACGGCATGCAGGCCGAACAGCCAGACGGTTTCCTTTGCCTCGGCCCGGCGCGCGCGCTCCTTGTCGACCACCCATGCCGGTTTCTTCGTGCCGCTTTTCATCCGCCCCATCCTTTGCTGCGGCAAGGACAATGCGGCGGGGCGGGGGGGAAGCGCAAGCCGAAACTCTTTTGTCCGGCCGCGCGTTCTGCCCTTGACGCCCCGGCCGGCCTTCGGTAATCCGCACCCCGTCGGGTGACGAGCTGCAAGGTGCGGCAGCGGACTGTAACTCCGCCGGGGCGACCCACGCCTGGTTCGATTCCAGGGTCACCCACCATCTTCCTTCGGGCAGATCGGTAAGACTGACAAGACCGCCCCCCCGGGGCGGTTTTTTCTTTTGGCGGCCCTTTGCAAAACCGCAAGGGCGCCCTGTCCCGAAGGGCGCCAAGGGCCGCCTTCGTTGCCAGATCGCGCCGTCTGCCGCAGTCTTTCGGGGCATTTCAAGAAGTTCATTGCAACAGTCGGGCCCGTCACGGCCCTGCCCGATTTCAGGGGGCACCATGACGACATTTCTCTGGCTTTTGCGGGCTACCGCTTCGACCGTGATCGAGGATTACCGGATCAAACGTTCCACTGCGCTGCCGCAGGGCATGGGATCGGCGCAGTTTGCGCTGGCCGCGCTGTGCTATGGGGCTGCCCGCCTTTGCGTGGTTTGCGATGATGCGCGAGCATGACCTTGCCGCCATGGGCTTCGTCGTGTTCGGGGAACCGTTTTCCTGGCGGGAAGGCCTTGGCGTCAGCCTTGCGCTGGCGGCGGTCGTCGTGATGCAGACCGGGGAGTGACGCGCCGCCTTGCAGGCAAGGTGCTGAAAAGGCGGCGGAAATGAAACGGCCCCGAACCTGGAAAGGCCGCAGAAACGACAAGGGGCGCCCGAAGGCGCCCCGTCTGACCGATTGGAGCGGGCGATGAGATTCGAACTCACGACCCTAACCTTGGCAAGGTTATGCTCTACCCCTGAGCTACGCCCGCACCGTTTCGGTGAGCGGTGATTTAGGGGATGCGGCGGGTGGCTGCAAGAGGAAAATGACGACCCGACGTGACTTTTTCGCTTTGGCGCCGCAGCTTCTGTCGTGCCGCACGTCGGGCAAAAGCGCTGGCGCAAATCACAGGGCAAAGTCGGCGTCAATCCCTTGAATGGTGCCGATCAATCCGCCGTGATGTTTGCGGCAACAGGCGGGCCGATCGCTTGAAAAGAAACGTGAAATCAGCACTTAAGCGCGTGAAGCCAACGGGCTTCTACCGCGGCCGTAGTGGCCGTATCTCGTGTCTTGGAGAAAAGACAAATGAAAAAGTTCCTTCTGACCCTCAGCGCCATTTCCGCTTTTGCTGTGGCTCAGGCCCATGCCGAAACCGTTGTGGCCGACGCCGACGGCAATGGTGAGTATTCGATGGAAGAGCTGAAAGCCGCCTTCCCGGATCTGACGGAAGAAGTGTTCACCGCTGCTGACACCGATGCCAACGGCGCACTTTCCGCTGACGAGCTGAAGGCTGCACAGGACGCGGGCAACATCCCGGCCTGATCCGACTTCACTTGATGTTCATGGGGCTGTCGCATCCGCGGCAGCCCTTTTGCTTTGTGCAGGCGTGTCCCCGCGTGTCAGCCAGCCCGCCATGGATGGCGATCATCGAAATCACGGATGGCAGTCATCAGCTTGCCGGGAAAACCTCACCCGAAGCTTTCCGAACGCCTCTGCCTGCCCATCATTCCAGTTCCACCAGCAGATCCTTGGCATCGATCTGGCTGCCGGGCTGAACATGCAGGGCCTTGACGGTGGCCTCGCGGTCGGCGTGCAGGCCCGTTTCCATCTTCATGGCCTCGATGGTCAGCAAAAGATCGCCTGCGCGCACCTTCTGGCCCACCGTCACCGCGATGCTGGCCACGGCCCCCGGCATGGGGGCGCCCACATGCGCGGGGTTGCCCTCTTGCGCCTTGGGCTTGACGGCGGCCTTGGCCTTGATCGCACGGTTGGGCACCCGCACCACGCGGGGTTGGCCGTTCAGCTCGAAAAACACCTTAACATCGCCGTCTTCCGTGGTTTCACCCACGGCCTGAAGACGAATCTCCAGCGTCTTGCCGGGGTCGATCTCGGCGCTGATCTCTTCGCCCGAGGTCATGCCGTAAAAGAAGGTCCGCGTCGGCAGAACCCGCACCGGGCCATACATCCGGTGACGTGCCCGGTAATCCATGAAAACCTTGGGATACATAAGGTATCCGTTCAGGTCTTCGTCATCCAGCGCCTCGCCATCGGCCTCTTCCTGACCCAGCAGCAGGTCGTGCGTCAGCTTCTGCCGCGCGGCTTCCAGATCGACGGGCGGCAGGGATTTTCCGGGCCGCTCTGTCAGCGGCGCCTCGCCCTTCAGCACCTTTTTCAGAATCCCCTCGGGCCAGCCGCCATGGGGTTGGCCAAGGTTCCCCTTCAGCATGTCGGCGACCGAATCGGGGAATGCCACATCAACATCCGGGTCTTCGACCTGTGCCCGGGTCAGGCCTTGGGCCACCATCATCAGCCCGCGGCTGCTCGCCGTGGGGCTCATCCAGCGGCACATCCGGGGCTCGAAGGTGCGCTCCCTCGCGACGCTCCTCGAAGAGCGGGTGGAGGTGGTCGAGGCGGAGGCGGTGCGGGGCGGTGCGCTCACGCGTGCCC
>JALQTL010000181.1 GCA_023260935.1 Paracoccaceae bacterium | reverse complement strand
TTTGCCGGGCTATCGATTCCCAAGCCGCGCGCGCGCGCCGCGGGCGACCCGCAGGGGCGCAGCCGGGCCGAACTGATCCGCACCCCGACCATTGCCGTGGCCATGGTCTGCGCCACGGTGTCCTATGCGCTGATGAACCTTGTGATGACCTCCTCGCCCCTTGCGGTGGTCGGCTGCGGGTTTGAAACCGGCAATGCCGCCGATGTGGTGACCGCGCATGTGCTGGCCATGTACGCGCCCAGTTTCATCACCGGCCATATCATCGCCCGGATCGGGGTCGAGCGGGTGATCGCCCTTGGCCTGACGATCCTTGCCGGCGCCGGCGCCGTGGCCATGGCCGGGGTCGAGCTGGAAAATTTCTTCATCGCCCTGATCCTCTTGGGCATCGGCTGGAACTTCGGCTTCATCGGCGCGACCACGATGCTGACGTCGGCCCAACGCCCGGAAGAGCGCGGGCGCCTTCAGGGACTGAACGATCTGATCGTGTTTGGCGGCGTTACCATGGCCAGCTTCTCGTCTGGTGGGCTGATGAACTGTTCGGGCGGTTCGGTGCAGGAAGGCTGGCAACTGGTCAACATGGCCATGCTGCCCTTCCTTGTCCTGGCCGGGGGGGCGCTGATCTGGCTGTGGATGCAGCCAAGGGAAACCCGCGCCTGAGGGTTAGTAAAGCCCGGTCAGCGATTGCCACAAAAGCCGGCCCCGGCGGGCAAATTCCGAAAGTTGCAGCCGCCCTTCGGCCACGGCGGAAGGGTCTGCCAGAACTTGCCGCAACAGACCTTCGGCCTGCCACCCGGCCAACAGCGCGGGACGGCACTGCCGGGGCACCGTTGCTGAAGCCTTGCGCGCCCGATCCAGCCGCATCAGCCCCTTTGCCGCAAGCGCCCGCACCGCCTGCGCCCGGCCATCGACCAGCGGAATGCGCCCCCGCGCCTCCAGTTCCGGCACGGCGCGCAGAAACCCCGCCAGCCCCGCCGCCCAGCCATAGGAACGCACCGCGACTTCGGCCTGATCCGACGCGCCAAGGGCACGCGCGGCCAGCCACATCAGACCCCCGGCGGTATCGTCCAGATAGGTATCCAGCGCCGCCTCATCGGCAAAGGCATCGCGGTAGATATCCCACTGCCGCGCGGCAATCAGCCGGTCAATCACCTCAACCGGCAGGCTGGCCGCCCCGATCAGCGCGTGAAACGGCCCCGCCACCTCATGCGCGCGGGGGGCGGGTTCGGCCACCACATCGCGCCACCATTGCAGGCGCATCTCAGCGATCATCGGTTCCTTCGTCACCCAAGGCGCGCGCGCGACCTCAAGGTTGAAAGCGTAAAGCGGGAAAAGCCGGGCGCGCGCCGCCATCGGCGCCGCCATTACCGCCAGGAACCTGTCGGGGTCGCCCCGTTCAACAAGGGCGGCGCAGGCGTCCACCGTCATGCCGGCACCACCACGGTCAGATAATAGCCATAGTCCTGCCCATGGGCACGCCACAGATCGATCTCGGCCTGATGTTCATCCAGCACGGCCGTCATCTCGGCATCCGCCCCGGGCCGCAGCGCGGCGATACGGTCGGCCAGCGGCCCGTAATAAGCCTGCCACGCCGCATCGCCCAACCATCGCGCCCCCATCACGCGCCACCCCGCCGCCTCGATCCGGCGCAGATGGCCCGGCACATCCTGCATGCCAGGATATTCGCGCGCCCAGAAGTCGCGCACATGGGCCGGGCTGCGGGTATTGCGCCACAGGCAGTCCGAAAAGGCGACGGCCCCTTCGGGCAGCAACGCCCCGCGCCAGGCGGCAAGCGATGCCTCTACCCCCGGGCCATAGGCTGCCCCTGCCGACCAGATCAGATCGAACCGCCCCGCCCGGGCCAGCAAGTCGGGCGCCAGCATGTCACCCGCAATCGCCGTGACATGGGGCTGCTCGGTACGAATGCGGTCGATGAAGGGGGCGTGAAGATCCATGCCCACAAGGCTTGCGCCCGGACGCAACCGCGACAGGATCGCCAGATCCGCGCCCGGCCCGCATCCTGCATCAAGGATCCGGGCCCTGACCGGCGTTCTGGCCAGATCAAGCGCCCAGGCCAGGCTTTCCTCATCCCCCGGGCCTTCGCGCTTCAACCCCTGATGCAGCGTGAAAAACGCACTCATCCGGCCGCCCACCCCGGCCCTGCCGGCTGGTTCGCGGGATGGGTGACGGGCTGGCCCACATCGCGGATCAGCTTCCACTGGATCGCATCCAGCAGCGCCTCGAAACTGGCGTCCACGATATTCGCACTGACCCCGACGGTCGACCACCGCCGCCCGGCGCTGTCTTCGCTGTCGATGATCACGCGGGTCACGGCCTCGGTGCCGCCTTGGGTGATGCGCACCTTGAAATCGACCAGCTTCATATCGTCGATCACCGCCTGATAGGGCCCCAGATCCTTGGCCAAAGCCTTGGCAAGCGCGTTCACCGGCCCGCGGTCGGTGCCGGTCTCGTCCATCGACTCGCTGACCGACAGCATCTTGCGCTCGCCGATCTTGACCACGACCACCGCCTCGGAAAGGCTGACCATGCGGTCATACTTGTTCTTGCGCCGTTCCACGGTCACGCGGTAGCGCTTCACCTCGAAAAACGCCGGGTTCTGCCCCAACTCGCGCCGCGCCAGCAATTCGAACGACGCCTGCGCCCCGTCATAGGCATAGCCCTGATCCTCGCGCCGCTTGATCTCGTCCAGAATGGTGGCCAACCGGGCGTCCTTCGGGTCCACCGCGATGCCCGCCTGCGCCAGCCGCGCCCGCAGGTTCGACTGCCCCGCCTGGTTCGACATCGGGATGACCCGTTCGTTGCCCACCACCTCGGGCGGAATATGCTCATAGGTGGTGGGGTCTTTCAGGATGGCGCTGGCATGCAACCCGGCCTTGTGGGCAAAGGCCGAAGCCCCGACATAGGGCGCACTGCGCAGCGGCACGCGGTTCAAGATATCGTCCAGCATCCGGCTGGTCCTCAACAGCGTCTTCAGCGCGCCACGGTCCACCCCCGTTTCAAACCGGCTGGCATAGGGTTCCTTCAGCAAGAGCGTGGGGATCAGGCTGGTCAGGTTCGCGTTGCCGCAACGCTCGCCCAAGCCATTCAGCGTACCCTGGATCTGACGCACCCCGGCATCCACCGCCGCAAGGGAACAAGCAACCGCATTGCCGGTATCATCATGGCAGTGAATGCCCAGCCGGTCGCCCGGAATGCCGGCGGCAATCACCTCGGCCACCACGCGGCCCACCTCGGCCGGAAGGGTGCCCCCGTTTGTGTCGCACAGCACAACCCAGCGCGCGCCCGCAGCCAGCGCCGCCTGAAGACAGGAAAGCGCATAGGCCGGATTGGCGCGGTAGCCGTCAAAGAAATGCTCGGCATCGAACAAGGCCTCGCGCCCCTTGCCCCGGACATGCGCGATGGTCTCCGCAATGGCATCGCGGTTTTCTTCCAGCGTGCAGCCAAGCGCCGTGGTCACATGAAAATCATGGCACTTGCCCACCAGACAGGCCGCCCCCGTGCCCGCATCCAGAACCGCCGCCAGCACATCGTCGTTCGAGGCCGACCGGCCAATCCGCTTTGTCATGCCAAAGGCGGTCATCCGCGCGCGCGTGGCCAGCCGCTGCGCAAAGAACTCGCTGTCGGTCGGGTTCGCCCCCGGCCATCCGCCTTCGATGTAATCCACCCCCAGCGCATCCAGCGCCCGCGCGATCTGCACCTTCTCGGCCACCGAAAACTGCACGCCCTGCGTCTGCTGCCCGTCGCGCAGCGTGGTGTCGTAAAGATAGAGGCGTTCACGCATGGCCGCGCCCTTCATCTTGGCAAAAATAC
>JALQTL010000166.1 GCA_023260935.1 Paracoccaceae bacterium | reverse complement strand
TAGCACTGTATAGCACTGTATAGCACTGTATAGCACTGTATAACACTGCATAGGCTGTATAGCACTGTATAGCACTGTATAGCACTGTATAGGCTTAATAGTGTAGTAGGGCAGGGCATCTATGCCTATGTCACGCTGATGAACGGGGTGGACCCCACGCCGGAACTGCGCAAGGAACTCGAGGCTTGGGTCCGTATCGAGATTGGCCCGATCGCCAAGCCCGATCTGATCCAGTGGGCCCCCGGCCTTCCGAAGACGCGGTCGGGCAAGATCATGCGCCGCATCCTGCGCAAGATTGCCGAGAATGACTATGGCAGCCTTGGCGATACCTCGACCCTGGCCGATCCGTCGGTCGTGGACGAGCTGATCGAGAACCGGATGAACCGGGGCTGATCGGGTGGCAGACAAGATGACAAAACCCGTTGTCCTTATCCTTCTTGGCCCCCCGGGGGCCGGGAAGGGCACGCAAGCCCGCATGCTGGAAGAAGATTTCGGTCTGGTCCAGCTTTCCACGGGCGATCTTCTGCGCGCCGCCGTTGCCGCCGGAACCGAAGCGGGAAAGCAGGCCAAGGCGGTTATGGAGGCAGGGCAGCTTGTATCCGATGATATCGTTCTGGCCATCCTGAAAGACCGGATGGCCCAGCCCGATGTGGCGCGCGGCATCATCCTTGACGGCTTTCCGCGCACCGACGGGCAGGCGGCATCGCTGGACGGCCTGTTGCAGGCATCGGGCCAGAAGGTCAACGCGGCCATCAGCCTTGAGGTGGACGACGAGGCCATGGTGGGCCGCGTCTCGGGCCGCTTCACCTGCGCCGATTGCGGCGAAGGTTATCACGACGAATTCAAGCGCCCCGCCAAGGCGGGCACTTGTGACAAATGCGGCGGCACGGCGTTCAAGCGCCGCGCCGACGACAATGCCGAAACGGTGCGCGAGCGGCTGAAGGCCTATCACGCCCAGACGGCACCGTTGATCGCCTATTACGAAGGCAAGGGCGTGCTGGAACGGGTGGATGCGATGGGTGCCATCGCTGATATCCGGCAGGCGCTTGGTGCCCTCGTAAGGGGCGTCACGGCATAAGGGGGGCTTGCGTCCCCCAAGGGGGGCGCGGGTGTGGAGAGAGAGAAACTCAGGGAGTAACACTCATGGCGGACAAATCTTCGTCCAGCGCCTATTGGGCAGCCAACGTCCGGATCATCCTGATCTCGCTGGCGGTTTGGTTCTTCTGCTCGTTCGGCCTTGGCATCATCCTGCGTCCTGCCCTCAAGGGCATTTCGGTGGGCGGCGCCGATCTTGGTTTCTGGTTCGCCCAGAACGGGTCAATCTACGTTTTCCTGATCCTGATCTTCGCCTATGCGGCAAAGATGAACAAACTGGATCGTGAATACGGCGTGGAAGAATAAGGGGACAGGGACAGATGGATCAATTCACCCTCAACCTGATCGTGGTTGGCTTTACCTTTGCCATCTACATCGGGATCGCGATCTGGGCCCGGGCGGGCTCGACCGCTGAATTCTATGCCGCTGGTCAGGGTGTGAACCCGATCATGAACGGGATGGCCACGGGCGCTGACTGGATGTCGGCGGCTTCGTTCATCTCGATGGCCGGGATCATCGCGCTGGCCCCCGTGGGGGGCTACACCCAGTCGGCCTTCCTGATGGGCTGGACCGGCGGCTATGTGCTTCTGGCGCTGCTGCTTGCCCCCTATCTGCGCAAGTTCGGCAAGTTCACCGTGCCGGAATTCATTGGCGACCGTTTCTATTCGGGCGGTGCCCGTCTGGTGGCCGTGATCTGCCTCATCGTCATCTCGGTCACCTATGTTATCGGCCAGATGCGCGGCGTGGGCGTGACCTTCTCTCGCTTCCTTGAAGTGTCCACCGACATGGGCCTTTACATCGGTGCGGCGATCGTTTTCGCCTATGCCGTTCTGGGTGGCATGAAGGGCATCACCTATACCCAGGTGGCGCAATACTGCGTTCTGATCATCGCTTACACCATTCCGGCGATCTTCATCTCGCTGTCGCTGACCGGCAACTTCTTCCCGCAACTCGGCCTGATCGGCAGCTATGCACCGTCGGGTGGTGACGTCTCCATGCTGGCCAAGCTGGACAGCCTTGTCACGGAACTGGGCTTCACCGCCTATACCGCCGACACCTCGAACATGTTCAACATGTTCCTCTTCACCATGTCGCTGATGATCGGCACTGCCGGTTTGCCGCATGTGATCATCCGCTTCTTCACCGTTCCGAAAGTGGCTGATGCCCGTTCTTCGGCCGGTTGGGCGCTGGTGTTCATCGCGCTGCTGTACACGGTTGCTCCGGCCGTGGGCGCCATGGCCCGTCTGAACCTGACCACGACCTTCTGGCCGGGTGCGACGACCGGTGCCGCGACCTCTGCCCCCGCACTGTCGGTGGCCGATATCGACTCCAAGCCGGAACTGTCGTGGATCAACACCTGGAAGGGCACCGGTCTTCTGAACTTCGAAGACAAGAATGGCGACGGCCTGATCCAGTACTTCAACGAAAAGCCCGCTGTTGCGGCTGCCAACAAGGCATTGGCTGACGCCAAGAAGGCCGTGGCGGATTCGACCGATGCAGACAAGACCGCTCTGGAAGCCAAGGTCACCGAAGCACAGGCTGCAGTTGATGCAGCCCTTGCTGACCCGGCAAACGGTATTGGCGGCAAGTCGCTGGCCGAGCTGGGCTTTGTCGGCAACGAACTGACCAAGGTTGACAACGACATCATGGTTCTGGCGAACCCTGAAATCGCTGCTCTGCCGGGTTGGGTGATCGCGCTGGTTGCTGCCGGTGGTCTGGCGGCGGCTCTGTCCACCGCGGCCGGTCTGCTGCTGGCAATCTCGTCCGCTGTGTCGCACGACCTGATCAAGGGCTCGCTCAACCCGAACATCAGCGAAAAGGGCGAACTTCTTGCCGCCCGTATCTCGATGGCCTTCGCGATTGCTGTCGCGACCTGGCTTGGCCTGAACCCGCCCGGCTTTGCCGCGCAGGTGGTGGCGCTTGCCTTCGGTCTGGCGGCAGCGACGATCTTCCCGGCCTTGATGATGGGCATCTTCTCGAAGCGCATCAACAAGGAAGGCGCGATCCTCGGCATGCTGGCGGGTCTGGTGTTCACAGCCGTGTATATCTTCC
>JALQTL010000046.1 GCA_023260935.1 Paracoccaceae bacterium | reverse complement strand
TCGCCCCCAGATCGCGGTGCAGGCGCGCAATCTCGATCCTTGTGGCCACCCGCAGCGCGGCATCAAGGTTCGAGAGCGGTTCGTCAAACAGGAACAGCTTGGGCGTGCGCACGATGGCGCGGCCGATGGCAACGCGCTGGCGCTGCCCGCCCGAAAGCTCGGCCGGGCGGCGGTCCAGCAGCGGTTCCAGCGACAGCATCCCTGCCGCCTTGTCGGTCGCGGCGGCAATCTGCGCCTTGGCAACCCCCGCCTGCTTCAGCGCGAGCCCCATGTTGTCGCGCACCGTCAGATGCGGATAAAGCGCGTAAGACTGGAAAACCATCGCCAGTTCGCGCTTTGCCGGGGCCACATCATTCACCCGGCGGCCATCCAGCAGGATGTCGCCGCCCGTGGCGTCCTCCAACCCCGCGATCATCCGCAAAAGAGTAGATTTCCCGCAGCCAGAGGGCCCGACGAAAACGCAGAATTCGCCTTCCTTCACTTCCAGTGTCACGCCCTTGATCACCTCGACCGGTCCAAAGGCCTTGGTGACGGATTTCAGATCAAGCGCACCCATGGCGACGTCTCCTCATCTTGGGTCAGCCCCCCACCCCGGCCCTTTGCCCAAGGCAAGGGGAGGTGGTGCCCGGGTCGGCCCATGTTTCACAATCCTTGCCGCCCATCACCGATCCAGCCGCACCGGAAGGCCGGACCGCACGCTTTCATCCGCCGCAAGGCAGATGGCCAGCGACGCAACCGCATCTTCCATGTGCCGGGACAGATCCAGATTTTCGGTGATGGCTTTGGCAACGAATGCCTGTTCGCGTTCGCACAGTTCCTGATGGCCGGGCTCGTCGGCCATCGAAAGATCCTCATCCGCCTGACCCGCCCGGTGAACGCGGATCGTCGACGTTTTGGTATGGGTGTCGTGATCGTCCGATCTGGCATCTTCCGGCATGCGGATCGACACCGCCCCTTTCGGGCTGACCACATCCTTCACGAAGAACGCGGTATCCGACATCATCGGGCCCCAGCCCGCCTCGTACCAGCCTAAAGAGCCGTCTTCGAACAGCACCTGAAAATGGCCGTAGTTATACATGTCGGGCGCAATCTCGTCTGACAGGCGCAGGCCCATGCCCCGCACCTCGACCGGCCGCGCATCGGTGATCTGGCACATGACATCCACATAATGCACACCACAATCGACAATCGGGCTGGTCGATTGCATCAGGGTCTTGTGTACCTCCCATGTCGGGCCCGAGGACTGCTGGTTCAGGTTCAGCCGAAAGACATAGGGCCCGCCAAGGGCGCGCGCCTCGGCGATCAGGCGCATCCAGCTGGGATGGTGGCGCAGGATATACCCCACCACCAGCTTGCGACCATTGGCCTTGGCACAATCCACCACGCGGCGGGCATCGGCCACCGTGGTGGCAAGCGGCTTTTCCACAAAGACATGCGCGCCCTGTTCCATCGCCATCACGGCAAAGTCGGCATGGCTGTCGGAATAGGTCGAGATGTTCACAAGATCCGGTTTCAGCCGTGTCAGAGCCTGTTCAAACTCCGGCTCCACCGGATAGCCCGCCAGGGCCGGGTCCAGCCGCGGGGTGCTGCGGTTGACCAGCCCCACCAGATCGAAGGCCGGGTTGCGATGATAGGCCAGCGCATGACTGCGCCCCATGGTGCCCAGCCCGGCCACAAGCGTGCGGATCATTTCACGGCTCCCGCTGTGATCCCGCGGATCAGTTGCCGCGAGAAGATGAGGTACAGAATCAGAACCGGCACGATGGCAAGGCTGAGCGCCGCCAGAACCGCATTCCAGTTGGTAACGAACTGCCCGATGAAAACCTGGCTTCCCAGCGTGATCGTCTTGGTCGCCTCGCTTGGCGCAAGGATCAGCGGGAACCACAGGTCATTCCAGATCGGGATCATGGTGAAAACCGCCACGGTCGCCATGGCCGGGCGCACCAGCGGCAAGACAAGCGTGAAAAAGATCGCATATTCCGAAAGCCCATCGATCCGGCCGGCATTCTTCAGATCGTCCGAAACGGTCCGCATGAATTCCGAAAGGATGAACACGGCCAGCGGCAGGCCTTGCGCCGTATAGACAAGGATCAGCGCCGTCAGCGTGTTCACAAGGCCACCTGCCACCATCATCTGCAAGATCGCCACCGTGCCCAGCCGGATCGGGATCATGATCCCCAGCGCCAGATAAAGGCCCATCAGGGTATTGCCCCGAAACCGGTATTCCGAAAGGGCAAAGGCCGCCATGGCGCCAAACAGCAGAACGAAGAACAGGCTTGCCGTCGTCACGATCAGGCTGTTCTGGAAATAGGCGAAGAAATCTCCCTGATTCAGCACAGTGGTATAGCCGATCAGATCGAAATGCTCGGGCCAGGGCAGCGCCAGCGGGTCGGCAAAGATCGCCCGCCGTGATTTGAAGCTGTTGACCACGATCACGAAGACCGGGAACAGCGCGATCACGGTGTAGAGGATCAGAACCGCATGTGCGGCAAGGGTGCGGGTCGGGGAAAGCCGGGCGCTGGCCATCAGAACTGATACCTCCGCAGACGGGTCTGGATACCGAACAGATAGATGCAGACCCCGATCAGGATGATGCCGAACATGGCCCCTGCAATCGCCGATCCCATGTAGGGATCGCCCAGTTGCAGTTGAAAGCCAAAGAAGGTGCGGTACAGGAAAGTGCCCAGGATATCGGTGCTGAAATCCGGCCCCGCAAGCGCGCCTTGCGCCACATAGATCAGGTCAAAGGCATTGAAATTGCCTACAAAGGTCAGGATCGAGATGATCCCGATCGATGGCAGGATCAACGGCAGCTTGATCTTCCAGAACTGGCTGGCGCCGGTGATCCCGTCCATCTCGGCCGCTTCCAGAACCTCATCGGGGATCGACAGAAGCGCTGCATAGATCAGCATCATGGGAATGCCCACGAACTGCCAGACCGAAATCAGCGCCAGCGTCGTCAGCGCATATTCTTCTTTGCCCAGCCAGGGCGCGAACAGAAATTTCAGCCCCACCGCATCCAGCATGCCCGGCGCAATCCCCCAGATCGGTGACAGGATCAGCTTCCAGACAAAGCCCACGATCACGAAGGAAAGGATGGTGGGGATAAAGATCGCGGTGCGGTAAAAGGCAGCCATGCGCAGCCGCGGGGTGGAAAGGATCGCGGCCAGTGCGATGCCGATGGGGTTCTGCACCAACATGTGCACCACGAAGAACCACAGATTGTTGCCTAGTGCATTCCAGAACGCATCCGACCAGCGCGGGTCGCCGAACAGCGTGGCAAAATTGGCAAGGCCCACAAAATCGGCGCCGGTTTCTCCCTTGTTGAACAAGGATTGCCCCAGCGTACCAAAGAGCGGGATGATCATGATGGCCGTATAGACCAGCACCGCAGGCGCCAGAAACACCGGGATATGCCATCTGAATGGCTTGCGCGCGGCCATGCCCTTTCCCTTCCTGCTTCATCTGTTCAAAAATACCTTCGGGGTGGTTCGGAGGGGCAGACAGCCCCTCCAGTCCCGAAGCATCAGCCCGCGCTTACTTTTGCGGTTCGTACCAGCTCGCCAGCCCGTCTTGCAGGCGCTTGGCTGCGTCTTCGGGCGTCTCGGTGCCCTTGATCACGTTGGCGCTGGCGTTCCAGGTTTCGTTCTCCAGGTTCGGCGTGCCACGCGACAGGATCTGATAGGTCGAACGGATGGTCGACTGGCACTTGTCCCGCCATGAGACGAATTCTTGCGCCAACGGATCCTGCATGGCCACGGGGGTGGAGTTCAGACTGAAGAAGCCGGGCAGGGCGTTGGCATAAAGGGCCGCGAACTCCGGGCTGCCCACCCATTCCAGAAACACCTTGGCGGCTTCTGCATTGGGCGACTTTGCATTCATGCCGATGGCGATGTCGGTGTGGTCGCTGATATAGCAGCTATCGCCTGCGGCTGCGACCGGGGGCGCGAAGGCGCCCATCTTGAACCCGGCCTGCGCGTTGAACCCGCTGATTTCCCACGACCCTGCCGGATAAATGGCGGCACGGCCAAGGGTGAACAGGTTCTGGCTGTCGGGGTAGGTCTGCGCCTCGAAGCCGTCGCCCAGATAATCCTTCCACTTCGCCAGTTCGCGGAAGGGCGCGACCCAGTCCTCATCGGTAAGCTTCTGTTCGCCCTTGATCAGCGCCAGACGGCCCTCTTCACCCTTCCAGTAGTTCGGCCCGATGTTGTTGTAGCCCATCGTGGCGGCTTCCCACTGGTCGTTGGTGCCCATTGCCATGGGGATGTAGCTGCCATCGGCCTTGATCTTGTCCAGCGCGGCAAAGAATTCGTCGCGCGTGGTCGGCACGGCAATGCCAAGCTGCTCGAAGGCATCCGCGTTATAGATGAAGCCGTGGATCACCGATGCCATGGGGACGCAGAAGGTGGCGCTGCCGTCATCCGTCTGCCAGGCGGATTTGGCGACGGAGGAGAAATTCGCCATGGCGCCCAGACCCGACAGGTCGGCCAGATGGCCATCGTTGTAAAGCTGAAGCGACGCATCGAAGGGCCGGCAGGTGATCAGATCACCCGCAGAGCCGGCGGCCAGCTTGGAGTTCAGCGCGGCATTGTATTCGGCCGGCGCAGTGGGGGCAAAGACCACCTTGATATCAGGGTGCTGGGATTGAAAGGCGGGAATGATGGTATCCTGCCAGATCGTCAGGTCATCGTTGCGCCAGCTTTCGATGGTCAGCGTGGTTTCGGCAAGCGCAGGGCCGGCAAGTGCCGTCCCGGCAAGAAGGGCAAGCAGATGTGTTCTCTTCATGGTATTCTCCCTGATGGCTGTGTTTTCGTCTGATTGGTGTCGGATGCCGACAATATGGGCGCCAGATGGCCCCCGGTTTGGGTCAGGGCCTTGTCGGCCTCTTCTGGTGAAAGGCCCCGGGCAATCAGCACGGCAGGTTTCACCCGCCCTGCGCTGCGCGAAAGGGCATCATTGGCCTCGGCCGGCGTGGCACCGGACAGCGCCGAAACAATACGCGCCGCCCGGTCCAGAAGCTTCTGGTTATCTGCGATCAGGTTGACCATGAACCCGTCATGCACATGGCCCAGCCGGATGCCAACCAGAACAGACAACATGTTCAACGCCAGTTTCTGCGCAGACCCGGCCCCCATCCGGGTTGACCCGGCAATGATCTCTGGCCCGGTATCCAGCAGAATGGCGATATCGGCCGCCTGCAACAGTGGGCAGTCGGCCACATTGGCCATGCCCACCACTGTCACCCCGCGCTTGCGCGCCTCGGCCGCGATTGTAAGTGTGTAAGGCGTGCCGCCCGAGGCGGCGAGACACAGGACCGTATCCCCTGCCGCAAGACCGGACCGATCCAGATCGCCAAGCGCAAGGGCCGGGTCATCCTCGACCCCGCCCTGCATGTGGGCCAGTGCCGCCACACCGCCAGCAAACATCATCGGCACCCTGTCCGGCGCCACACCAAAGGTGCCGGGAAGTTCCAGACAATCTGCCAGCGCCATCAGCCCGGACGACCCGGCCCCGGCATAGCCCATGCGCCCCCCCGCCAGCAGCGACCGCGCCCCCGCTTCGGCAGCGTCCACAATCATCGGAATCGCCGGCTGCACGGCCGCCATCGCGGCGGTCTGCACCTGATGGACACGCGCCAGCACCTCTGCCCCGGCAAGAGCGTGAAGCCCGGCCGATAGCGGGTGACGTTCCTCGGTCCGACGTAATCCCATCTGATTCCTCCCGTTCGAAAGACAATGCCAAAATAATACCAATTGTAAAGTCAGTTCTTGAAAAGGGGCATTTCTGGCAAAAAACCATCGTGCCGGACCTGCCTAATAGATAGGACTTTGCAAATGGTATTCTTTTGGTATTATCCGACACGGGGGGATTCGGATGACCTTTTTCCTGGGAATCGACGGCGGTGGCACAGGGTGCCGGGCGGCGGTGGCCGATAGTTCCGGGCGAATCCTTGGCCGCGGATCGTCAGGTCCGGCCAATGTGACCAGCGACCTTCCGACAGCGGGGCAGAACATCCTTGCCGCTGCGCGCGCGGCGCTGGCCGAAGCGGTCGGCCCCGACGCGGTGGAGGCGGAGCTGCCCCGGCTGGTGGCGGGCCTGGGCCTTGCGGGGGCCAATACGATCAGCGCCGGGGCGTTCGCGAGCCTGAGGTTGCCGTTCGCCCGGATACGGGTGGAAACCGATGCGATCAGTGCCCTGCGGGGCGCGCTTTGGGGCGGCGACGGGATCGTGGCGGCGGTGGGCACCGGGTCGGTCTTTGCCCGTCAGCGGAACGGAGAGGTCCGCCAGATCGGCGGCTGGGGCCTTGTCCTTGGGGATGAAGGCAGTGGCGCGGCGATTGGCCGGGCGATCCTTGCCCGGGCGCTGCGGGCGGTGGATGGCTTTGTGCCGTTGACCCCGCTTCTGCAGGCGCTGATCGCCGACCATGGCGATCCTGCCGGGATCGTCACCTTTGCCAAGAGTGCGCGACCGGCCGATTTCGCGGCGCTGGCACCGCGGGTACTGGAATCGTCGGACCATGCCGCCTGCGCGGTCATGGACTGTGCCATCGCCGATGTCGCGGCGGCGGTCGACCTCCTGCAAGAAGGCATGCGCCTGCCGGTCGTCTTCATCGGCGGTCTCGGCCCGGTCTATGCCCGCGCGCTGGCCGACCGGTGGGAGATCCGGGAACCGCTGGGCTCGTCCCTGGACGGGGCGCTGTTGCTGGCGCGGGAGGAGGCGTGATGGAGGCGCTGTTCTCGCCCGAAGGATTCGCGACGGGGGCGGGTCCATTGTATTTGCAGCTACAGCGCCGGATCGCCGAAGCCATGGCGCAGGGTGTGCTAAAACCGGGGGCCAGCCTGCCGGCGGAACGCGACATCGCGGCGATGACGGGTCTCAGCCGGGTAACGGTTCGCAAGGCGATCGAGGCGCTGGTGGCAACGGGGCAGCTGGTGCAGCGGCGCGGCTCGGGCACCTTCGTCGCGCCAAAGGTAGAGCGGCTGGAGCAGGCACTGTCCTTGCTGACGTCCTTCACCGAGGACATGGCACGGCGGGGAAAGTCGGTGGAATCGGTCTGGCTGTCGCGCAGCGTCCAGCCTCCGACGCCGGA
>JALQTL010000004.1 GCA_023260935.1 Paracoccaceae bacterium | reverse complement strand
AGTTCGCTTGTAATACTCTTGGTTTAGTGTTCGTTCTTTATCAAACCGCTTTTCGGGATCAAGTTTCCCTGACTTAATGGCCTCAAGCTCAAGAGCCGCTTTTTCAACAGCCGCATTCTTAATTTCAAGATCCTTGCGGGCCTTGATCAGGACCGGATAGCCGATCTGCTCCGAGATCTTCACCGCCTCGTCGGCATCGGCGATCAGGCCCATATAGCCCGGCACGGTGGAAACGCCGGCTTCCTGGGCGATCTTTTTCGAAGTGATCTTGTCGCCCATGGCTTCGATGGCCGGGCTGGGGGGGCCGATGAAAACCACACCTTCCTTTTCAAGCGCGGCGGCGAAGTTCATGTTTTCCGAAAGGAAGCCATAGCCCGGATGCACGGCCTCGGCGCCGGTCTGGCGGATGGCATCCATGATCTTGTCGATGACGATATAGGACTGGTTTGCCGGCGGCGGGCCGATATGCACCGCCTCATCCGCCATTTTCACATGCAGGGCGTTTCTGTCCGCATCGGAATAGACCGCGACGGTCTTGATGCCCATCTTGCGTGCCGTCTTGATGACGCGGCAAGCAATTTCCCCCCGGTTGGCGATCAGGATCTTCTTGAACATGGCATTCCTCATTTCTGTTGGGCATCGGCGGGGAGAGGGTGCGGACCCGACCTCGCGAAACGATCAAGGCGGCGTGACGGATCTGGGACGGGGTGCCGGCGGGGATCACGCGCATGGGCAGGGGCTGTCGCGGCTCTGGCGTGACTGTCCATGTGGTGCTGACCCTGCCGGGGAAGATGCGGGCACAAGGCAGCGGCATCGCGTCGGGGAAATGAAAAGACCATCCGGGGGGCTGCCCCGGATGGCCCTGTATCGCTTGGAAAGCCGCGCGCGGGCGCGGCCGTCAGATCATCAGTAGCGCGGGGCGCAGGCCGGCATGCCGGGCACGCCACAGCTTGCCGCACCGGCAAGCCCGCCAAGGGCCGCACCGGCCACGATGTTCTGGTCGGTTGCATCGGCGATGGCTGCGCCGACAACGGCGCCGGCAAGGCCGCGTTCCTGCGGGGTTGCCAGGCAACCGGCAAGGCTGGTTGCCAGAAGAGCCGCAAGGATGAATTTCGTCTTGAACATGATCGACTGCCTCGGGTTGGGTTTTTTATTGCTTGGCAGCATATCGCAACATCTTCGCCAGAAAAGGGAAAAAACGCCCTGCCCTGACCATCGGCAGCGGATTGCCGAAGCAAAAGACCCGGCCCGGCGAAAGCACTGCCGGACCGGAGGAAAGGGGAAGGGTAACAGTCTGGGCGGCAGGCCGGGGCACGAGGAACCGCCGCCTGCCGACACCCAGATTGGGCAATCCGCCTGCCGAAATCAAACCCGGATGCCGCCTGCGCCCTGCCATAGGCAAGGGGCTGCCGGAACGCCGGGGGGGCGGGCGGAAACATGCTCATTCCGCATCCTCGTCATCATCCCAAAGGAATTCTTCGGCATCGCTGGCGAAGACTTCGGGGAAGCTGATCTGGGCGCGCTTGAGATCGATCTTCAGCAGCGCATCATAGGAGGCCGGATCAAACGGGTCTTCGGCCGGCACAACCTCGCGCCCCAGAAGCCATGACAGGCGCCCGGCATCAAGATTGCCGCGCTCGAAGGGTTCTTCGCCAAAATACTGCCAGAGGGCCGCCATGAAGCCCTGATCGGCCAGACGGTCGGCGTATTTGCGATCCTTGAAGCGTTCCCGCCGGATCAGCTTTGACGCGCCTTCCTTGCGGTTTTCGCGGCGGATGGTGAACTGGAAATCGGTGCCGGGAAGGCGGCTGGGAAAGCCACGGTGTTTCAGCATGCTGCACCCCCGGCGTGGGTTGCAGCGAAACGGGCGGGCCGCATGGCGACAGACGCCGCGGCCCGCCCGAAGGGATTACTTGTATTTGCCGGTGTAAACCGGTTCAGCCGACACGGGCTCGTCGACGTAAACGATCTCTTCTTCCTTCTTGCCGGCACATGCTGCCACGAAAGCAACAAGGCAGAACGCCAGCAGGGTCTTCGTGCTCTTCGACATCCTCTACTCCTGTATTCTTGGGGGGCTGCCGGGACATTCATTTCCCGGTCTGGCCCCCGATGCGAGGCATAGGCCACTTGGGTTTGGCCTGTCGCAAGAATAACGGAAGTAGAATCCGAAGGATACGGCGCGCAAAGCAAGATTGCCGCCTGTGTCGCGGCTACATCAGGAAGGGCCGGCAAGCCCGCGCAATCAGCTATATCTGGTAGGCGCATCAGAACATCTCCCAGATGCAGGTTCCATTTTCGATCCCGAAGGCTTCGAAGAACTGTGTGGCTTCGGGCGCGGCCTGACCAAAGGGCACGGCCCTGTCTGACAGCGAAATGACGATCTGTGACGGCATCGGCCCGAAATTGCCCAACTGCGGCAGGGCATAGAACTGGCACAGGTGCAGCATGTCGCCACTGGCGGCATCGTAATCCACACTGCCGCCATCGCGCGCGATCTGAGGCGCGATGAAGCGAAAGCGCAGCGTCAGGCCTTCGGGGCCAGGCACATTCCAGATCACATCCTGCAGGGTGATCGGCTGGCCCGAGGGGACCGCGATCTGCCCCCCGTCGCCGGTTTGCAGCACGGCGCCATCCACGGGCAATATCGTGGCGTCGCCGGTCATGTCACCGGCCCCTTGCGCAACAGCACACGGCGGGCCTTGGGCGGGGCGGGCAGATCGGTCAACTGACCAAGGCGGGCCAGCTTGGCCGCCTGTTCCCCGGCCGTGGCGGCGCGCAGGTCAAAGATCGCGGCCCCCGTGGGAGAGACGGCCTTTTCCAGAAACGGCAGGTAAAGATCGACCGGATAGTGGAAACCACAAGACAGGAAGCTGACCGCCAGATCCACCGGCCCCGCCGTTTCGGGCGCCGTTTCGCGCGGGTTCAGCGTGGCGATGCGGCTGGCGGGTATCTGGTTGTCCTCCAGCAGCCGGCGGGCGACAGCAAGGCTGGAATAGGCTGCGCCTTCCTCGGCAAAGCCGAAATGACGCCGTTCGTTGCTTTCCAGATCGATCAGCAGCAGGTCGCAGTCCAGCGCCTTGGCGGCGAACAGATCAAACAGCGCATAGCCGCAGCCGATATCGGCGATGCGACGGGGGGCAAGGTCTTTCAGCAGGGGTTCCAGCGCCAGATATTCGGCGCGGATCACCCCGGCCGCACGCCGGGCGATGGCTTCGCCCATATCGTCGATCACCGACAGGATCGGGCCGGTATCGCCATCATTCCACGCCTTGATCACCCGCCCCGATTTCGGCCGGTCGAACATCACTTCCGACCGTTGCAGGATCAGGTTCAGGTAATCATCCCGCGTGAAAGCAGAAACATCCAGCGCCGTGACGGCCTGTGCCTCTGCCTCTGCCGCGATGTCGATCTCAAGCCGCATGGTTCGCCCCCCTGATGGCATTCACCCTTACAGGGGAATGTTATCGTGCTTTTTCCATGGGTTCGCCAGTTTCTTCGTGCGCAGGGATGCAAAGGCGCGGGCCACGCGGCGGCGGGTGGACTGGGGCATGATCACCTCGTCGATAAAGCCCTTTTCGGCGGCGACGAAGGGGTTGGCAAAGCGGTTTTCGTAATCCGCCACCCGGCCGGCGATCTTTTCACGGTCGCCCAGTTCGCTGCGATAGAGGATTTCGACAGCCCCCTTGGCGCCCATCACGGCCACTTCGGCGGTGGGCCAGGCATAGTTGAAGTCGCCCCGCAGATGCTTGGACGACATCACGACATAGGCGCCGCCATAGGTCTTGCGGGTCAGCACCGTGACCTTGGGAACCGTTGCCTCGCCATAGGCGAACAGCAGCTTGGCACCGTGCTTGATGACACCGCCGTATTCCTGCCCCGTTCCGGGCAGGAAGCCCGGCACATCAACCAGCGTCAGGATCGGGATTTCGAAGGCATCGCAGAAGCGCACGAAACGTGCGGCCTTGCGGCTCACGCCGCTTGGTTGGGCTGGGGGTGTCATCGTCAGTGCAAACAGCACTTTTTGTACTTTTTGCCACTTCCGCAGGGGCAGGGATCGTTTCGTCCAACTTTTGGTCCATCATTCAAAAAGGGTTCGCCAAAAGAGTCGAGAAATGGGTTATTGGAGGCGCGTTTTGCCTCCCGGCCGTTAAGATAGTCGTCGGAAAAACAGTACCACTGCGAAAGTTCCTCAACAGCACTGTCGATGGGTTTGGTTGTTCGGCTCCGGTGATACCAAGTGGATTGACCGGTTTCGATTGCGTCTGTGAGGTCCCGCTGAAAGTGTTCAAACGTGGTGGACATCGGATCGATATAGCCGCGTTCAAATGCCTCGCGCACTTGAGGTTCGAGATGCGCAAGCGCAAGTTCTGCGACCGCAAAGGACCAACTGTCCCAAAGGAAATCGGGCTTGTCGAAGTCAGCGTCGAAAAAGCGTTCAAGCCAAGCTTTGACTTGGGTTGAACAATCGGGATATGTCCCGGCGATGGTGACAAGCGCGTCAATCATCTGTGAGCGGGCGAACATATCGGCTTCGGGATCTTCA
>JALQTL010000473.1 GCA_023260935.1 Paracoccaceae bacterium | reverse complement strand
TTTACATTAAAGTTCCACTATGATATAATAGAGAATAATCATAGTGAATATGATAAACAAAGCTTTGAAAAAACTGTGGGTGATCTTGTCATGCAAATGATCGATGACGGATTAGAAAATGAAAACTTAATTTACTACGGCGGTAAAGAAAGACGCCGAAGGAATGCAGGAATGGCCGGAAGCCCGCCAGACCAAGGCCGCCGGCAAAGGACAGCATGTTCTGTTCCGCCATGCCAAGCGACAGGAACTGATCGGGGTGGCGGTCGCGGAACCCGTCGATTTCGCAACTGGAAGTCAGGTCGGCCGACAGGCACAGAACTTCGGGATGCTGCACGGCATAGGCCTCGAAGGCGGCCTCATAGGGGCGGTTGACCATTTCCATGTCAGTGGGCCTCCAGCGCAACGGGGGGCACGCCCAGTTCGGCGGAAATCTCGGCATTCATCCGGGCGCGCTCCTCTTCTGATTTGAAGCGGACATAGTGAAGTCTGGGAAACCGGCTCATCAGGCTTTCCATGCCTTGCGTGGGGCGCGAATGGGCCAGCACGATCAGCGGGCGGCCGGGGTGGGGGGTGGCGGCGGCGGCGCGCATCGCCTTCAGATCATGCGCATCGCATTCCGCCACGACCGCGCCGAAATCGCGGAATTTGGTGGCGATATCGCCCACCGTCATCACATCGTCCATCGCGCCGTCGCATTGCTGGCGGTTCACATCCATGATCGCCCAGAGGTTATCGATCCCGTGGTGGGCGGCGGCCTGCACGGCTTCCCATGTCTGGCCTTCCTGCACCTCGCCATCCGACATGAACACGCAGACCCGGCCCGTATGGCCCAACCGCTTGCGCCCGAAGGCAAGGCCGGCGGCGGTGGAAAGCCCGATGCCAAGGGTGCCGTTATGCACCTCCATCCCCGGCGAATGTTCGGCCCCGATCATTTCAACCGAAGATCCGTCCTTGTTGAACATCTCCAGCCCTTCGGGCGCCATGCGGCCAACTTCGATCAGGCAGGCATAGGCGACAAGGGCGTAATGGGCCGGCGCGATGAACAGCCGGTCATGCACGGCATCGAAGGGGCCGTTATAGCCCGCGCCGGTAACATAATCGCGGTTCCCGGCCGAGGGCACGCCGGAAAAGGGCGGCGGCACCATCGGCATGGTCGAAGGGCCAAGGTTCAGCGCCTCGTTATACAGAAAGGCCAGTTGCTCTGCCGCCGAACAGGCCTGGCTCAGATAGCCGCCGTTGTTGCGGATGGTGTGTTCGAAGACACGGGCGCGAATGCCGCGCGCGACCTCTTCGGTGGTCTTTTCGTTGCGCAAGGGCCTCTCCAAGGCAAGAAGGGGAGGGGCGGGCCCGCCTCGGCCCGCCCGCAGACAGGGTTCAGCGCGGCGGCAGGGTCATCCACGGCGCCATGGCAACATCAGCATGGGCAAAGGCGGGCAGCTTGGCGCCCAGTTCTTCCATGTTATTGATGTCAAGCTCGTTCAGCATGGCCTGCGTGATCAGCGTCGGCGGCACGATGACCTGGGCGCCGGGATCTTCACCCGCCAACAGCAGCGCAAGGGTGCGCACCGATACCTCGCCCACCACGGCTGGGTTGGTGGCGGCTGTGGCTTTCCACGCCGAACCGGGTTCGCGCATCAGCTGGATGTCGGCAGTCGACACATCGGCCGAATAGATCGACACCTGGCCAGACATGCCTGCCTCATCCACCGCGATCTTCACGCCCTTTGCGAATTCGTCATAGGGGGCGAACATCACCTGAATGTTGGGGTTGGCCGACAGCACCGACCGTGCCTGATTGGCGACCGAATTGGCGATCGGGTTGTCCAGCGTGCCGAACATGGCCACTTCCTGAATGCCGGGATTGGCGGCCTTCACCGCTTTCCATGTTTCGTCCCGCCGGTCGAGCGGGGCGATGCCCGGCACATAGACATATCCCGCCACCCATTCGGTGCCGTTATCGGCAACCGCCGCTTCCAGCGCCAGACGGGCCAGATCGCGGTCAGACTGTTCGACCTGCGGGATGGCCGGGTTTTCCACATTGACGTCAAAGGCCACGACCTTGATGCCGGCATCCACCGCGCGCTGGGCGGCTTCCTTCATCGACTCGGTCAGGCCGTGCTGGATGATGATGCCATCCACGCCCAGGGCGATGGCCTGATCCACCATATCAGCCTGAAGGGCGGCATCCTGCCGGCTGTCAAACACCTGAAGGTTCACCCCCAGGGCGGCGGCCTGCTTTTCCACGCCCGAAAGATAGGCCTGGAAGAAATCGCCCGTCGACAGATAGCGCACCAGCGCGATGTCCACCTGACCGGGGTTGTCAAGCGGCGCGGGTGCGGTCTGGGCTAGTCCAAGGCCGGGCAGCAGCGCCACGCTGCCCACAAGTGCGGCGAAAGTTCTTCTGGAGATCATCGGTTCCTCCCTTGCTCCATGGTTCTGGTACGTCCTGCCGCCCGACATCGTTGGCCGTGGGGCGGAACGGTCGTCTCATCCGCGCCCCCGGCCTACCCGGCCCGACAGCGCGAAGGTAAAGACAAGGGCCACGACCAGCACCGCGCCCTTGATGAAATCCTGCGTGTAATAAGGCGCGTTCAGCATGGTCAGCCCCTGCAACAGGATGCCCACGAACAGTGCGCCGATGGCGGTGCCAAAGGCATTGGGCTTGGCCGCACCCAGCACGGCAAAGCCGATCAGCGCGGCGGCGACGCTGTCGAGCAGCAGGTTGTTGCCCGAGGCGACATCCCCCCGCCCCAGGCGCGCGGCCAGCAGGATGCCCCCGATCGACGCCATAACGCCCGAAATCACATAGGCCAGCACGCGGTAGCCTGCCACGTTGATCCCCGCCAGCGCGGCGGCCTGCGCGTTGGACCCGATCGCATACATCACCCGGCCATGCCGCGTCAGTTCCAGAAAGGCCCAGACCAGCACCGCGATCACGATCAGAAAGACGACCGACAGGGGCACAAGATCGGGCAGGATGAAATCGATCCGGTGCCGCCCCAGCATCAGGAAGCTGGGCGCGAAAGACCCGGTCGCGGCGGACCCGTCGGCAAGAACCATCCCGGTCGAGATGGAGTTGCCTTGTGTGGGAATACGCTGCAACCCGACAAGAAGGAACATCATTCCCAGCGTGGCCAGCAGGTCAGGCACCCGCATCTTGACGATCAGCAGGCCATTGACCAGACCCACCAGCGCGCCCATTCCAAGGCACATCACCACCGCCGCCACGGCCCCCATGTCCCAGATCACCATGACATAGGCCGACAGCATCATGGCCGACGTTGCCACCGCGCCGATCGAAAGATCGAACCCGTCCACCACCAGCGTCGCGGTGACACCAAGCGCCAGAATTCCGGTGATCGCCACGGATTGCAGGATGAACACCGCACTTTGCGGCGACAGGAATGCGGGCTTTGCAATGGAAAAGATCACGATCAGCCCGGCCATCAGCAAAAGAAAGCCGTAGCGGATTGCAAGGTCGGTCAGGGAAAGCGTCTTCATGCGGAAAGGTCCGTTCTGTCTGCGGCACCTGCCACCTCGGCCATCAGGCGGGGCAGGTCGATGTTTTCGTTGCGGTGATCGCCGACGATGGTGTGTTCGCTCATCACAAGGATGCGGTCGGCAACCTCCAGCGCCTCGTCCAGTTCGGCGCACATGACCATCGTGGCCCGGCTTGCGGCGCTGTCTCGGATGCGGCGGCCGATGTCGTGACGCGCCTTGATGTCCACGCCCTGAAACGGTTCGTCCAGAATCAGAAGGCGGCTTGCCTCGGCAAGCCAGCGGCCGACCACAACTTTTTGCTGGTTGCCACCTGAAAGGGTCAGGATGCCATCACGCGGGCCCTGACAGACAACGCCCATGTCATCGATGCTGCGCATCGCCTGCGCCCGTTCCGATGCCCGGCGCATCAGGCCAAGGGGGCCGGCATGACGGGCGGTGAAGGGCAGGGTCAGGTTCTGCTGGATATCAAAGCCGGGGATCACCGCATTGACCAGCCGGTCCTTGGCGGCCAGAAAGACACCGGCCGCCACGGCCCGCGCGGGGTTCGCAGGGGCATGGGGCTGGGCGTCCAGGGTGATCTGCCCGGAAACCGGGCGGTCCAGCCCGAACAGCACATTGGCCAGCGCCGATTTGCCAGACCCGACAAGCCCGGTGACGGCCACCACCTCATTTGCGTGAAGCCGCAGGTCAAAGGGCTGCGACTCGGGCTTCAGTTTCAGTCCCCTTGCCTCCAGCACCACGGGACCGGGCGGCGGGATGGTGATATCCACCTCGGTAATCTCATGGCCCAGCATGGCCCGGACCGCGCCCGAGTAATCCAGCGGCGCCGTTTCGAACAGGCCAGAGATCTGACCATCGCGCATCGATACGATCCTGTCGGCAAGGCGCCGGATGTCGGACATGCGGTGCGAGATGTAAAGGATCGCCACCCCGTCGTCGCGCAACCTGTCGATCAGGGCGAAAAGACGCTGTGCCTCGGCCAGCGACAGGGATGATGTGGGTTCATCCAGAATCAGCAGTTTCGGGTTGCGCGCCATGGCCCGCGCGATGGCGACAAGCTGCCGGTCGGCCAGCGCAAGCCCCGCCACCGGGCGGGTCACGTCGATCTCCAGCCCCACGGCATCGGCAATTCTGCGGGCTTCTTCACGCATGCGGCGGGCGTTCAGAAAGACCGCGCCGCCTTCGGCCAGAGAATCAAGCAGCAGGTTCGACGTCACATCCAGTCCGGGAACGACGCCATCGTTGATGTTCTGATGCACCGTCACCACGCCCGCGCGCAGGGCGGCGGCGGGGCTTTCGGGGTAAAAGGGCGCGTTTTCCAGCCGAACCTCGCCCGTGTCGGCGCGATGCACGCCGCACAGCACCTTGACCAGCGTGGATTTTCCCGCGCCATTCGCGCCCATCAGCACGGTTACCTGCCCGGCGGGCAGATCAAGATCCACGCCCCGCAGCACGGCATTGCGTCCAAAGGCTTTTGTCAGCCCACGGATGGTGATGGCAGTGCGCGGCATCGGGGCCCCCTCTCTTGCCCCTCACGCTATCCGCAGTTCATCATTTGTCAATATCATTTGACATGTGCTGAATTTCTGGAAATTCTGCATCAGGAAAGAACCCGAGGGGGGAGGAAGCAATGACCGCGCTTGGCTATGTTGCGCTGTCGCCGGAAACGCTGGCGGATCGGCTGGGCGGCCTTGCCGTTCTGGTGGAAAAGGTTGGGCCGCCGCAGGACTGGCAGGTGCGCGAGGTTGGGGATGGCAACCTTAATCTGGTGTTCATTGTCACCGGCAGCGCGGGGCAGGCCATCGTCAAGCAGGCACTGCCCTATGTGCGGCTGGTGGGGGAAAGCTGGCCCCTGCCGCTGAAGCGGTCTTTCTTCGAATATAATGCCCTGATCCGGCAAGAAGCGCGCGATCCCGGGTCGGTTCCCGAGGTGTGGCATTTCGACGAAGCGCAGGCGATCATCGTGATGGAATTCCTGTCGCCCCATGTGATCTTGCGGCATGCGCTTGTCGAAGGGCGTCGCGTGGCGGGGCTGGGCGAAAGGCTGGGGCAGTTCTGCGCGCGAACCCTGTTTCGCGGGTCTGACCTGTCGATGACGGCCGCCGCCCGCAAGGCCGACCTTGCGCTTTTTGCGGGCAATGTCGAACTGTGCGACATCACCGAGAACCTTGTATTCTCTGACCCCTATTTCGAGGCAGAGATGAACCGCCATACCCCGGGGCTGGACGGGATCGTGGCCCGCCTGCGTGCCGATCTTTCGCTGAAGGTGGCGGCCCAGCATCTGAAAATGGCCTTTACCAGCCGGGCCGAAACGATGCTTCACGGCGACCTGCACACCGGATCGGTGATGGTGACGGATACCGAAGCCAAGGTGATCGACCCTGAGTTTGCCACCTATGGCCCCATCGGTTTTGATGTGGGCATGCTGATTGCCAATTTCCTGATGGCCCATTTCAGCCAACCGGGGCATGAAAAAGTGCCGGGGGACCGCGCGGCGCAACAGGACTGGCTGTTGTCGGTTGTCACGACGATCTGGGAAACCTTCGCTGCCGAATTCGCGTATCTGTGGCGCAGTGAGCGGCGGGGTATCCTGTATGAGGCAAGCCTTTACGAAGATCAGGGGCATGGGCTGGCGGCCGAACAGGCGCTGAATGACCTGCTGGGCCAGATCTGGCGCGATACGCTGGGTTTCTGCGGGGTCGAAATGCACCGCCGGATCCTTGGCCTTGCCCATAATGCCGATTTCGAAAGGATCGCCGACGAAGGCCGCCGCGCCATGTGCGAGGCGCGGGCCCTTGCCATGGGGCGGCAGTTGATGCTGGGGGCAGGCGCCCTTCCCGGCATTGCCACAGTCACCGAAATGGCGCGCCGCATGGACAAGGAGGATCATCTGTGAAGATCAACGGAACGCCCTATCGCACGATCTGGCAGGATGCCGAGGGCGTCGTGCAGGTGATCGACCAGCGCTGGCTGCCGCATGATCTGCGCATCGTGCCGCTGCATGACCGGGCCGCATTCGCAACCGCCATCCGTGACATGTGGGTGCGGGGCGCACCGCTGATCGGTGCCACCGCCGCCTGGGGCGTTGCGGTGCAGATGGCGCAGGATCCTTCCGATGCGTCCCTTGACGAGACGTGGGAGGTGCTGCACGAAACCCGCCCCACCGCCATCAACCTGCGCTGGGCGCTGGACGAGATGCGCCGGGTGCTGGCGCCAGTTCCGCCCGCCGACCGCGCCCGGGTAGCCGCGCGCCGGGCGGCGGAAATTTGTGACGAGGATGTAGAGATCAACCGCCAGATCGGCCTGCACGGGCTGGAAATCATCCGCCAGATCGCGGCGCGCAAGCCGGGCAAGCCGGTGAATATCCTGACCCATTGCAACGCCGGCTGGCTTGCCACGGTGGATTGGGGCACCGCGACCAGCCCGATCTATCATGCCGATGCGGCGGGCATTCCGGTTCATGTCTTTGTCGATGAAACCCGCCCCCGCAATCAGGGCGCACAGCTGACGGCATGGGAAATGAACAGCCACGGCATTTCGCACGACCTGATCGTCGACAATGCGGGCGGCCATCTGATGCAGCATGGCGAGGTCGACATGGTCATCGTTGGCACCGACCGCACGACCGCGCGGGGCGATGTCTGCAACAAGATCGGCACCTATCTGAAGGCCCTTGCCGCGCGTGCCAATAACGTGCCCTTCTATGTGGCGCTGCCGTCGCCCACGATCGACTGGCGGGTGCATGACGGGGTGCGCGAAATCCCGATCGAGGAACGTTCGGGCGCCGAAGTCACGCTGGTGCAGGGGCGCGGGCCAGACGGGCAGATCGTGAATGTGCAGATTTCGCCCGATGGAACCCCAGCGCGCAATCCGGCCTTTGACGTGACCCCGGCCGAACTTGTGACCGGGCTTCTGACGGAACGCGGGCTTTGCCCCGCCACGGCCGCAGACATGGCCGCGATGTTCCCGGACCTGAAGGCCGCTGTCTGAAGGCGGGGGGCTGCGTGATGGCGCGCCCTTCAGCCGCCCTTGGCCAGCAGCGCCTCGGCCACGGTGGTGCCGGTGACAAGATGGGTCACATATCCGCCGCGGATCGCGGCCTGCGTCGCCTCGACCTTGTCAAGCCCGGGCGTCACAAGGATGCCCATCTCCAGCCCCACCAGATGCGGCAGCGGAATGCCGATCATCCGGTCTTCCATCGGGCCGGGAAGCTGGCGGCCGCCGGCATCGATGAAGCGCCCGCAGATCACGCCGACGGCGCCGCGCTTCACATACCAGTCCAGGTCTTCGCGCGTGGCAAGGCCGCTCAGCACGATATGGCTTTCGGCCGTTGCCGTGCCGACCGAGAAAAGCAGTTTGTTCACCGTTTCCAGCTGGTCAAGCTGCGCCTTCAGGATCGGTTCTTCGCGCAGTTCCGCCGCCAGTGCCGCCCGGCTGATGATGGCCGGGGCGTGCAGGTTCAGACAGCGCGCGCCAAGCCGTTGCGCCAGCCGGGTAGAGCAGGCCTCGGCCGTGAAGCCATAAGGGGTGGCCATCGACCCGACAAGTTGCAGCACCGTCAGATCTTCCACCAGCCGCGCCTCGACGATCTCGGCCAGTTCATAGACAGTGCGGCCCCATGCGACCCCCAGCCTGTCGCCACGCTCCAAAAGATCGGGCAGCCACATCGCCGCGCCGCGCACGACCCGCAGAAAGGCATCTTCCATCTCCGCGCCTTCGTCGGGAACGACATAGGCCCCGGCCAGACCGAAACGGTCACAAAGTTCCAGCGCAAGGCGGTGGGTCGTGAAGGCAGGGGCTGCAAGGGTGATACGGATCAGCCCCTTTTCCCGCGCCTCTTGCAGATAGTTCACCACCGTCGCGCGCGAGATCCCAAGCGCCTCGGCAATGTCCTGCTGGTTGCGCCCGTCATAGTAATACATCCAGGCAACCTGAATGACGGCGTTTTCACCGCTGGCCCGTGCCAGATTGCGTCTGCGTCCCGAACCGCTCATCCACTGGCCCCCGATTTAGTCGTTTGACAGTTTATTATGACAAAAGTAGAAATGACATGACGCCCGAAGCGGGTCAAGCCAACCAGCCATAGCAGGAGCAAGCCATGATCGCCAATCTTTGGACCGATGCCGAGGCGGCGGAATTCCAGCGTGCTGCCGGCCCCGACCCGCGCGCGCGCGAACTGGCCTTGCGGGTTCTGACCTCGCGCCTGATCGGGCGCGACCCTGATCTGGTGATGCACGGCGGTGGGAATACCTCGCTCAAGTCCACGGCGCTGGATGTCTTTGGCGAAGAAGTCGAGGTATTGCATATCAAGGGCTCTGGCTGGGATCTGGAAACCATCCAGCCGGCCGGCCTGCCCGCCGTGCGGATGGCGGCGCTGATGCGCCTGCGCGCGCTGCCTGCCCTTTCGGACGAGGCGATGGTGAATGTTCAGCGGCTGAACCTGCTGGACCCCGGCGCCCCGAACCCGTCGATCGAAACGCTGCTGCATGCCTGGATTCCGCATAAATATGTGGATCACACCCATGCCACTGCCTTTCTGGTGCTGGCGAATCTGCCCGAGGTTGCAGACGCCACGCGTGAGCTTTTTGGCGACCGGCTGACGCTGGTGCCCTATGTGATGCCGGGCTTTGCCTTGGCCAAGGCCGCGGCTGATGCCTTTGACCGCAACCCCGAGGCGGATGGGCTGTTGCTGGTCAACCATGGGCACTTCGCCTGGGGCCCGGATGCCAAGGCAAGCTATGACCGGATTGTGGCCCATACCAATCTGGTCGAGGCATGGCTGGCCGACCGTCGCCCCGCCCCGCTTGTGCCCGCCGCGGCGCTGCCCGCTGCTGATGCGGCCCCGCTTCTGGCATCGCTGCGCGGGGCCCTTGCCTCTGCCCTGCCCGAGGCGGCCCACATGCCGGTTCTGGACCTGCGCGCGGATGACAGCAGCCGCGCCTTTTGCGAACGGAAAGATCTGGAGGATCTGGCAACCCGGGGTGTGGCGACGCCTGACCATGTGATCCGTACCAAGGCAGAGCCATTGGTTCTGCGCCGTGCGGCACAGGATGCAGGGGCCATCCGGCAGGCGGTTGCTGCCTTTGCCGCGCGTTACCGCGCCTATTTCGACGCGCAGTCCCCCCATGCCGATACGCCCAAGACCATGCTTGCCCCGATGCCCGGCCTTGTCTGGCTGGAAGGGGCGGGCATCGTGGGGGTAGGGGCCACGGCGGCTGCGGCGCGGATCAGCGCCGATATCGGTTGCCAATCGGCCCGCGTGCGCGCCGATGGCGAAGCGGTGGGCAGTTTCCGGCCGATCGGCGCCAAAGACCTGTTCGATATGGAATACTGGTCGCTTGAACAGGCCAAGCTGGGCAGCGGCAAGGCCCCGGCGCTGCAAGGCCGCATCGTTCTTGTGACCGGCGGCGCGGGGGCGATCGGACTTGCCACGGCACAGGCCTTTGCCGCGCAGGGGGCCACGATCTTTCTGGTGGACCGCCCGGGTGAAGCGCTGGATACGGCGATTGCGCGGCTTGGCCGCGATCATGGCGGCCATGGCTGCGACATCACCGCCCCCGGCGCCGCATCCGCCGCGGTGGCGGCTTGCGCCGCGCGCTTTGGCGGGCTGGATATCCTTGTTTCCAACGCCGGGGCCGCCGTTACCGGCGATATCGCCACCCTTGCCGACAGCACCTTGCGCGACAGTTTCGAACTGAACTTCTTTGCCCATCTGGCCTTTGCCCAGGCTGCCATCGCGGTTTTCCGGGCACAAGGTGCCGGGCGCTGGCTGCGCGGGGCAGAACCGGGGCAGATTCTGTTCAACATCTCGAAACAGGCGGTCAATCCGGGCAAGGGCTTTGCCGCTTACGGTCTGCCCAAGGCCACCACCTTCTTTCTGCTGCGACAACTGGCGCTGGAACTGGGGGCAGAGGGCATCCGGGTGAACGGGATCAACGCCGACCGCATCCGGTCGGGGCTGTTGTCGGCCGAGATGATCGCCTCGCGTTCGGCGGCGCGTGGCGTGGATGAGGCGACCTATATGGCCGGCAACCTGTTGCGCAGCGAGGTAGAGGCACGGCATGTGGCCGATGCCTTCGTGATGCTGGCGCGGGCGGAGCGGACAACAGGCCATGTGATGACAGTGGATGGCGGCAATATCGAAGCCGCGCTTCGCTGACGCC